>DASXUA010000506.1:0-7650 GCA_036505095.1 Phycisphaerae bacterium | reverse complement strand
TGTGCCGCTCATGGCGTTGTCGGCCGATTGTCCGGCCGTGTTGGTCTACCACCCGCCCCAGTTACCTTCAGAGAAAACCCAACCACGGTCCTGCACGCCTAATTGTCAACCCCGCGCGGTGCTCGGGATCGCGCACGCCGGTTGGCGCGGCAGCGTCGCCGGTATTGTCGGGCGATTGATCGACGTGATGATCGAGCACTATGGCTGCGACCGGACCTGCCTGCTGGCGGGGATTTCGCCATCGGCCGGGCCGTGCTGTTACGAAGTCAAGGAGGACGTGATCCGCCTGGCGGCGCTGCGCTGGCCGCAACATGCGGCGTATCTCACCGCGCGTGGCGGGCGCACGTATCTCGATTTGTGGGCCGTGCTGGCGGCGCAGCTCGCGGCCGGCGGCATCGACGCGGCGCGGCAGAGCATCGCACGCCACTGCACCATCTGCGATGAACGTTTCTTCTCCTATCGCCGCGACGGTCCCCAAACCGGGCATGCGGCCCTGATCGCCGCTATCGCCGAGGAGTCGCCGGCTGGGCAGACGCATTGACAGCTTACGCGCGCCGCTCCATACTCGCCATACCATCACAGGAGGCAGAAACATGATTCGCGGACCGCGGAATGGAAAGCGTTGGATTCTGGTTACCGGTATGGGTGCGATCGCGGGTGCGTTGGCTTTCGGGCCGACGGGCAGCAAGTCCGATGAAAAAACGCCCGATCCGCAGAAGGCTACGAGCGTGTACGACTTCACGGTGAAGGACATCGACGGTCCGGACGTGGCGCTCAGCAAGTACAAGGGCGATGTGCTGCTGATCGTCAACGTCGCCTCGCTCTGCGGCCTGACCAAGGATCACTATGCCAAGCTCGAGCCGCTTTACCAGAAGTACAAGGACCAGGGCTTCAAGATTCTGGCGTTCCCGGCCAACAATTTCGGCAAACAGGAGCCGGGCAGCGACAGCGAGATCAAGGACACCTGCCGCAACGCCTATCACCTCAGTTTCGATCTGTTCAGCAAGATTTCGGTCAAGGGCGACGACCAGGCGCCGCTCTACAAGTACCTGACCAATCATCCGAACAAAGACATCTCCGGCCCGATCGAATGGAATTTCCAGAAGTACCTCGTTGACCGCAAAGGCAACGTCATCGCCAAGTTCAGCCCCAAGACACCGCCGGACGCGCCGGAAGTTACCGAGAAAATCGAAAAGGCACTGGCGGAGCCGACGAAGTAGCGGGGTGGGTTTCCTCTTGAGCGTTGGATGGGGCGTTTCGTATCTTGCGGCGGAGTCGTTTCATTCGACGCGCGGCTGACGTATAACTGCGCGGGTGAGCTATAATAGGCGCAAAGTCCTGCGGGCTCTGAGCCGGCGCGGTGTCGTGCTCTTGCGCGAGGGCCGAGAACACACGGTGATGATATCGGAAGCCGGCCGGCAATCGACGCTCCCGCG
Source organism: Phycisphaerae bacterium (assembly GCA_036505095.1). Classification (GTDB taxonomy): domain Bacteria; phylum Planctomycetota; class Phycisphaerae; order UBA1845; family UBA1845; genus DASXUA01. The sequence goes on along the minus strand of DASXUA010000506.1, from coordinate 6,214 downwards.
CCACCGGGATTTGGATGGGCGCACGGTACGTGCGATCGTTAAGCAATTGGGTTTGGATTGGCGCGAGATCGAGAAGGACCTGACATGAAAGTCCTGCATGTAACTGTCGAACAAGGGGATGGTTGGCTCGTGGCCCAAGGCTTGGAGTCACCGGGAGTCATCACGCAGGGTCGGAACTTCGATGAGTTGATCGCCAATATCCGCGACGCCGCTGAGCTGCTGCTGCAGGAGAAGAACATTCACATCGAACTGCTGCTGCCAAGCGGCGTAACGCCGGCCACAAAACCAGCGACTCGCGCGCACCGGTCGCGCAAGAGCGGCAGCGCGCGCCGGCGCGTCGCATGAAGCAAGAGGTCACGGACGATGCCATTCGGTACACCCTGCGCAGAACCGTGTCGCCGCGAAATCCCTGGCCAAATGCTGATTGCGCACCGTCTGCATCAAATCAGCTTGCCACAATTCACGTAGCGGACGCTCTGTTACGCAACCGATCGTGTGCTCGCCCCGGTAGTCCTGATCGCAGACCGTGATGCGACCGTCCGCGAGAATGGTGCAGCGATTCATGATCCGCCGGCAGGGGGTGCGGTGGGGCGGGCACATGTCGATCACGCTGTGGTCCTCGAGTCGGCCGCTGTAATGGTTGAAGCCGACGATGTTGGCGCAGCCCGCCTTGCGAACCCAGCCGTCGAAGAACGCGTCCATTTCGCGGACCGTTTGCCGGGCCTTCGTCAACGTGGGGACCACAATGGGCCGCACCGACTGGCGTGCGGCGCGCTCGCGCATCAACGCGTCGATTTGCGCTGCGACATCACCCAGACTCATGCCGGCCGCGGGTGCCGGACCAGCGCCGCGCGTGACGCCTTCATAGAGCTGCGGTGTCCAGGCGTCCAGCAGAACCTCCAGCACGTCCACGCCGTGCTCGATCAGCAGCGCGCGCACCGGCGCCGTCAGCCCCACGCCCGTGGTGCGGATCGCCAGGCCGAAAACACCGGCTTTGCGAAGGATGGAAAGGACCTCGCCTAGTTCCGGATGCAAGAGCGGATCCCCGAAGCCGCCCAGGAGGACGAGTATGTCATCGCGATTGCGGATTGATTCGCCCGTGAGCTCACGTGCGACCCGGCGGACCATATCAACTTCCATCGACCCGCGGCGGCCCACACGCGCGCCGCGCGGGCGCAGTGGCGTGTCAGGGTAAGGGTCGTCGGTCGTTAGCTCGATCTCGATCTCACGCGGCAGGGATGGGACATGCGTGCGGTCGCGCTCGATTAGGAACCGGCCGATGGCTTCGGCGTCAGGATCGGGATGCGCGGCGAGCAGATCGGTCAGGCACGCGACGCCCGCATCGGTGTCGGCGATGAGGCGGCCGGCCGCGTGACGGACGGCCTGCGACGTCTGGTAGCAGCATGGCTTGCTGGTCAGATCGATCATCGGCGCATCAGGCTTGTAGCTCAGGACCCAGCCAGGCGGCAGGCGCTTGGCCGCGAGTTCCTCCAGAATGCTGGGCGCGAACACCGTCCCGACCAATCCGGGCGGCGCCTGGCAGAAGGCCATACGGACCTCGCTGCTGACGCGCGCGAACTGCTGGCACATCCCGTCGATCATTGCCGGATCGATCACGGCGGCCGCCGCCGGAATCGCCAGCACGCCGTCGGCCGATTCGGACTTGGCCAGCGCTGCCAGCACGCCGCAGTCGGTGTACTCGTCCATCGCGCACGATCCGCCCAAGCCGCCGCGCCAGCCGTCCAGCGACCACTTGCGCGCAGTCTGGATGAGCTGCCGATAGGGGGGCGGCTGTCCGGAATGCGTCCAATAGCGCACATTACGTTCGCCGAGAATCTGGCGGCAACCCTCCGCCTGCGCGTGCGGGCATACGACGAACACGGCCGCTGGCTCGGAGGCGCGCAGCACGCGCTCAACGGTTCGTGCGAGCACTGCGCGTTCCAGCAACTCATCGCCCAGCCGGCTGCGCGTGCCCAGCGGCGTGGTCTGAAGATCAGCTTCGATCGCCGCCAGAATCTTCATCGAACATTCCTCTCTCTAGCAAAGAGGAATCGAGGATTGGGCGTGCACAACCTCATCTGGTCCTCTGTTTCTCTGAGTCCTGAATCGCCGCATCGAAGCGCGCCAGCGCGTCCTTGAGGATTTCAGTCATATGCCGCGCGCCGCCGCGGATGCCGCCGATGTATTGCAGGTCGCGCGCGATCTGGTTCTGCGCCCGTTCGGCCTCGCTGGCGTCGACCAATTCAAGCTTGCGATCGGCCGTGAAGCGGCGCAGCTCTGCGAGCTGGCACGCGGCGTTGATGATTTGATACGCCCGCTGGTTCTGCGGCACCAGCGTGCGCAGCTCGTCCACGCGCACCAGTTTCCGATTGAAGCGGTTCGGGTCGTGCGTGAGGTCTTTCAGCTCCTCGAGAAGCTTCAAGAGTTCATCGCACAGCGCCGCCAGGCGCTCGATTTCTTCGAGCCGCTTGGCCAGCTCTTCGCGGGCGGGCTGCAGCTTGGCCGGATCGCGCCCACCGGATTTCCGATTCTCGGATGGGCGTTCGTTCCGATACGCGAAGCATTCGGGATCGATCGGCCGGGTGCAATAGCGATCGATGACCGCACGCAGCGGCAGCTCCTGCGCGCCGCGAATGCGCGCCCCGCCTTCCGTGGCATTGATGATCGAGATCGGCAGGCCCTGGAAATCCTTCTCGAACTGCTCGAGATAGGTGAACAGCAGATCGTCGGTATAAACCGGGTCTCCGCGCTGATCGCCGACCCTCCGCAGGATACTGCGGTTGCGCACGATCCGTTCCCACTCGCGGGTTTCGATGGAATTGAAGCGGTTGATCTCGCCGCGCCAGGTCTGGTGCATCTCGACGCCGGGCACATAGTAGACGTAGCCGGTGTAGGCCAGGTCCTGCCCGATGAAGACGATCGGGTCGCAGCCCATGTAGTGCGCCAGGTAAAAAGCGAGATGCGCCACCGTGGCGCCCGCCTTCAGGCCTGCCCGCCCCGCCAACCCATCGCCGATCAACTGCCGCGCGAATGTATTATCGAGCAGCGAGATCGGTCCGTGGTACGCGTCGATCACGTGCCAGCTCGCCTTGGGCTCGGCCACCAGGTGGACGCCCGCAAAATCGTCGATGCCCTCGAAAAAGTGCCGTGATATTTCGTGATAATCGAGGCTGGTGACAAAGTCCGGCACGATGCCCCGCTGCATCAGCGGGCGGAAAGTGGTCTGCACCGCGCAGATCACGGCTTTTCCCTGGGCCTCGCGCAGCAGTTCGATGTTACGCCGCAGCGACGGTCCGGCCGAAACGATGATCGCCGGGTACCCCGCGAAGCGGTTCACCAGCACGTCAATCGGCGGCGTGGCCACGTACGTCGGCAGGTTCATCGCAATGTTGCGGCAGGTGATCTGACTGTTGGCCACCAGCGTCACGACCGACATGCGCGTGTACGCCACGTAATCCGTGATGAGTTGCCGCAGCGTGGCGTGGAACTCGGGCGCGCAGTGCTGCGAGGGCGGGTGCATCACGAACTGTGAGCCCATCATCATGCGTGCACTGTACACCGTTAGCCGCGCGTGGACGTTCGCCTTGTCGGCATCGACCAGGAAGAGCAGCTGTCCGGCCGCGAGGAGCTCCGAGAAATCCACCGCGGCCAGCGCCGTGGCCAGCAGTCGGATCGACGGCTCGACGACGGCGATGAACGCGTCTCCCTTGAGCCGCGCGGCCAAGGCCTTGACATGGTGTCCGAGTCCGAAGCCGAAGACCACGAAGCAGAATTTGTCCTCGACCGGCACCGCCTCGGCCAGCTTCGCCGCCTCCGCGAGCGGGTCGTAACGGCTATGCAAATAGATCATCCGCCCTTGCAGCCCGGCCGGCACCGCCACGGTGGGCGCGCCGGAACGGGTGGGCTGAACAGCGAATCGGTCTTCGTCATCGATGGCGTCCAGCCGAGCGGCCAGATCCGCATCGGCGCGCCACAGCGCAGCCATGTTCTTAACGAAGATGGCGTTCGCAGCGACGACCGGATGTTGAGAGGTGGTAGCGGCTATCACGCGAGCCATCCTGGCCAACGGACGTCCATTCCGTGGAGCCTGAGTCTAACGTGTTTGGCAGCACCTGGAAAGGGGACACCAGCTACCGTTCATGGCTTTGCAAAGTGGTCCTCGACACGTCCGAGGATGTCGAGCACGTGCCAGAGCAGCGCGTAGTGATCGCCCGGATACCATTGAATATCGACGCCGCCGATCGCGTCGGCCAGGGCCTGCACGTTTTCTCTGGGGATGATCGGGTCGCTCTCGGTATTGATCAGCAGCACGGTTCGGCAGTCGATGCGACCGGCGTAGCGGCACGGCTCGATGAGCGCGATGCGTGCCGCGACGTCGTCGATGGTCAATCCGGCGGCCTGGATCGCGTCGCGCACGGACCTCACCTCGCGCGCGGGAGAACGCAGAATCTGCTCGAGGTTCCCGCCTGACAGAATGAACGCGCTGCGCCAGAAGCCGCCATCGACGCCGCTGGTCAATGCGGCCACAAAGCCGCCCAGGCTGATGCCGAGAATGCCGATGCGCTGGGCATCAACCTGCGGCTGCGCTTGCAGCCAGCCGGCCAACCGCCGCGCGTCCATCGCGGATTGCCGCGCGCCATCGATCAGTGTGGGCAGGTCCTGCATGAGTCGGCGAGCGCGCTCCGGCTCTTTCGGGCGGCGTGGGCCGTAATAGGCCATTTTCAGCAGCACGGCATCGATGCCGCGCGCCGCCAGCGCGTTGCAGACCAGGCGCGATTCCCGGAACTTGCCATCCAGAATGTGCAGCACGATGACGGCCGGCCGCTGCTGATCGCCGCGGCAACAGAAGTACTCGCAGCAGACCGTGTTGTTTTCCGGTGTATCCGTCGTCACCGGCGACGGGAAGCGCAAGTCGTAAACGTCGTAGGTGTTGGAGCTGATCTGCCGATCCATCGACCAGGCGAATTCGCCCGGTGGCGGCTCAAACTGCTTGAGCAATTCGGCCAGCGCAGGATCATCGGTGGGCTTCATCGGCCGGACCTGCGCCGCACTGATGACGCCTTCGGCGTGCTCCGGACCGGGCGTTGGAACGGATGGAGCCGACGCTGAATCCCTTTCGGCCGGACCCTCACCCCGACCCTCTCCCTGGAGAGGAGAGGGAGTTTCAGTCGCCGGCCGAAAGTCGATGATCGCGCGCAGGTTGATGCGCGCGTAAGGCTGGAAACAGGCCTGATATCGTTCCGTTCCCGGATCGGCCGCAATCGCGACATACGCATCAGATTGCGCGGCGTCGAAGAGGACGCAGTGCAGATTGCTATCCATCGCGACCGGCCGTTCCATCATCTTCAAGGCCTCAGCCGGACCGAACTTTCCATAGCCGTCCTGCACGCGCTCCACGAGGTACCGATAGCGCTCATCCGCGCTCAGCAGCACGGCATCGGCAATGGGAGTAGGCAGCCGCTCGTGACGCTCGCCGGGGGCCACGGTCCCGAACGTCTTCGGCGTGCAGTAGAGTCCGCGCGCATCGGGGAGCTTGGCATCCGAAACGACGTAGTAGTATTCGCAGGTGCGCGGCGCATCTCTGAAAACTACCAAAGCTTCGTCGAGCGTGCCCGCGCGTTCGAGCGCGGTGCGGACGAGGAAGGCCATTGGCACGCCATCCCATTGTCCTTCGCCGCGGCCGCCCATCTCGCCGATGGCGATCTGGCGCGCATTCATGCCGGTAACCGATCCGATGAAGCCGGCGAAGCCGACGTTGAGGAAGGGCACGCCCCCGTCGGGAATCGCAACGATATTGACGGCGAATTTCTGCAACCCCGCGTACGTCATGTAGTCCAGAATGCGGCCGTGAAGCAGTCGTCCGTCGCACGTCGCTTTGCCGAAAAGAGCGAAGCCGCTGCAATGGAACAATTCGGGAAAAATGTTGGCGAGCTGCACGTCTTCCAACGGCAGGCCGGCGCCATCGGCGAGCCCGCGCAGGTCCTCCCGGAAACGCGCCTCGATGTGCGGAGCGCACGTTTGCCAGGCGCGCCGGATGTCGCCGCCGAAGAAGGCGGCTTCATCGCTGCCCGCCGAATTCGCCAGCAGCAGCACGCGCTGAACCAGCGCCCGAATCTCCTCGCGCAGCAGCACTCCATGCTGCCGGCCCATCTCATATGGCGAGCCCTCGACGCGCAGCACGGGCTGCCCCTCCACGCGCAGCAGGCAAGCGCGT
>DASXUA010000505.1:0-2755 GCA_036505095.1 Phycisphaerae bacterium | reverse complement strand
GCAAGCACGTGGTCATCCCGGGGCTTGTCAACACGCATCATCATCTCTACCAGTCCTTGACGCGCTGTTTGCCGGCCGTGCAGGATGCGCCGCTGTTCGATTGGCTCACAACGCTCTACGGTCGCTGGCGGAATGTGACCTATGAGGCCGTGCGCGCTGCAGCAGCCGTCAGCATCGCGGAGTTGCTGCTCTCCGGCTGCACGACCACGAGCGATCATTTCTATCTGTTTCCACCAGCATCCGATGTGCGGATCGAGGCGGTGATCGAGGCGGCTGAAGCGCTCGGCATCCGCATCCATGCCTGCCGCGGCAGCATGACGGTTGGCCAATCCAGGGGTGGACTGCCGCCGGATGATTGCACTGAGCCGGCCGAGCGCGTCCTGAGCGACAGCCGCCGGGCTATCGAGCGGTTTCATGATCCATGTCCCTACTCAATGTGCCGGATCGATCTGGCACCGTGCGCGCCGTTTAACGTCAGCCCCGAACTGCTGCGCGACACGGCCGCGCTGGCCCGCGCGCACGGCGTGCGGCTGCACACGCATGCGGCTGAGACGCTCGATGAAGAACGCTATTGCCGCGAGCGCTTCCGCATGCGGCCGATCGAATTCCTCGAGCACCACAACTTTCTTGGGCCGGATGTTTACCTGGCCCATTGCGTACACCTGAATGACGCCGACATCGCTACGCTCGCTCGGACGCGAACGTCCGTCGCGCACTGCCCCTGCTCGAATATGCGTCTGGCGAGCGGCATCGCGCCGATCCGGCGACTCCTGGACGCGCGGGTGACCGTCGGCCTCGGCGTGGACGGAAGCAGCAGCAACGATGGCGGCAATGTGCTGGCCGAAGCGCGGCAGGCACTGCTGCTGCAGCGGGTCAACGAGGGAGTGAGCGGGCTTCGAACGGCCGAGGCCTTCGAGCTGGCCACGGTCGGCGGGGCGGCCTGCCTGGGCCGCGACCGGCTGGGCCGGATCGCTGAGGGCATGGCCGCTGATCTGGCCCTTTTCCGGGCCGACGACATCGCCTTCGCTGGAGCCATCGCGCAGGATCCGCTCGGCGCGCTCGTCCTCTGCCATGCCCCACGGGCCGACATGGTTGTGGTGGGGGGGCGTGTGGTTGTCCGAGGCAGTCGAATTGTAAGTACTGATCAGGACAAGCTTTCCGACGACCTAAACTCGCTGGCCGCCGGCGCATTCCGATGATAATGATACTGATTCTCATTTACCGGTTGACAAGCTTCCGCCACTTGTGGTAAATGTGACTCGGTTTCAATAGGTGCCTGCGGTGAGCAGCGATTGGGTTTGGTTCGGAGATGCAGACATGAGCGCGAAACGGCGCGGCTTTACCCTGATCGAATTACTGGTCGTCGTGGCCATCATCGCCTTGTTGATATCAATTCTGCTGCCGTCGCTGGCGGCGGCGCGCGATCAAAGCAAGAGCGTCGTTTGCCTGAGCAACTTGAAACGCCTGGGCATTTCGACCGTGCTGTACCTGCACGACAATCGCGGGCTCTTTTACCCGTTGCGCCTGCACACCACGTTCGTGAACGGTATGCCGCAGGTTTATGTCAATGAATACGGTGCGCAGGAGCCGCGCTGGCACTGGTTCATTCCGACCGGCGCCGGACCGGTCGTCGACCCGGCGCCCTTCGCGTCACTGCCGGGTGGGCAATTCAACGACGATTCACTGAACGGGCTGGCCCTGCAGATGACCAACAACTATTTTCTGGATCCCGGCCTGGCGGATGCGAGATATGCCCGGCACATCGAAAGCGGCCCGTACGGCTTCAACTACCAGTATCTGGGCAGCGCGCGGACCGATCCACCGCTGCCGCCCGGCTCAGACTACGACAACTTTCCGGTGCACGAGGGTATCATTCGCGCGCCGAGCGCCACCGTGTTGATCGGCGATAGCCGCGGCGCCGGCATCAAGCACGGGTTCCACTCCTATTCGCTCGATCCCCCCCGGCTGGGCACCGAAGTGCACGCGGCTGTTTTCGGTCCGGACGACGGCGGCGATCCGGACGGCGGACCGCAGTTCCTGATGTCGCCGGTCGAGATGCGCCATCGTGGCCGCGGCAACGTGGCGTTCGTCGACGGCCATGCCGAGGCGCTGCGGCTCAAGCAACTCGGCTATCAACTGGATGCCAACGGCAATGTGGTTCCCAACGGCGCTCCCGGTTTTCCGCTCGGGTCGGTGGCGTCGAACAAGCTGTGGACGGGTCAGAATCGCGACCCAATCCATGAGCAATTGGCTGCGCCCTAACCCGGCGGGTGCGGAGCCGCGCGCTGGTCCCTACGACATCCGACCGCCGGTTCGTGTAGCCTCTGGCCCGCCAGGTGCCATGCGCCCTATCGGCGACCATCCGCGGGGCGCGAGGGCTGAGGCCTATGTCGGCACGGCGCTACTGGGACATTCTCACGACGGCGGTGCGTGACTTTCACCACGACAACGCGCTGCGTCTGGCGGCGGCCTTGTCCTACTACACCGCGCTGGCGTTGGCGCCGCTGCTGCTGGTAGTGGTGGCGATCGCCGGACTCATCTGGGGGCGGCAGGCCGCCAGCCAGGAGCTTCTCGATCAATTCCAGACCCTCGTCGGACCGGCCGGAGCGGAAGTCGTTCAGAGCATCCTGATCAGCACGGCCAAGCCGCACCAGGGGATCATCGCGACCATCATCGGACTTCTGACCCTGCTGGCCGGCGCCACGGGCTTCTTCTTGCAGCTTCAGGGAGCGCTCAACGTGATCTGGGAGGTCCA
>DASXUA010000504.1:0-1881 GCA_036505095.1 Phycisphaerae bacterium | reverse complement strand
GGTGTCGGTAGCACACGATATGTCCGGTCCTTGTAGCACACGATCTGTCCGGTTTTTGAATCGCTCCAAACGGAGGGGCGTGGATGAAGCGGACAGCTGTGCTGCAAGGAGTACGATTGATGAGATTCGAGGCAGTCCTGGCGCAGTGGGAGAACCACGAGATGAGCCAGGCCGAGGCAGCGAGAGCGCTGGGAGTGACGGAGCGGACGTTCCGACGCTGGTGCCAGCGCTATGAAGAAGACGGACTGGACGGGTTGCTGGACCGGCGGATCGGCAAGCCCTCGCCCAAGCGGGTGCCGCCGGAGTGGAGAGCGCGAGTGGCCGAGCTTTACATCGAGCGCTACCGGGACTTCAACGCCAAGCACTTCCATGAGCATCTGGTCGAGGAATACGGCCTGCCGTGGAGCTATACCTGGACCAAGACGCTGCTGCATCAGCGCCAGCTCTTGCCGGTGGCGGCCAGCACGGGCGTGCACCGTAAGAAGCGTCCGCGCCGGCCGCAGCCGGGCCTGATGCTGCATCAGGACGGTTCGCCGCATCGCTGGATTCCGGCGCTCGATCGCAGCTTCGATCTGATCGTCACCATGGACGATGCGACCAGCGAGATCTACTCGGCCTTCCTGGTCGAGGAGGAAGGGACCATGAGCAGCTTCGAGGCCTTGCGCGCCGTCGTCGCCAAGCACGGCCTGTTCTGCTCGCTCTACACCGACCGCGGCGGCCACTACTTCAACACGCCGGACGCCGGCGGCAAGGTCGACGAGGACAACCTCACCCAGGTCGGCCGCGCGCTGGCGCAGCTCGGCATCGAGCACATCCCGGCCTATTCGCCGGAAGCCCGCGGCCGCTCGGAGCGGATGTTCGGGACGCTGCAGGACCGCCTGCCCAAGGAGTTGCGGCTGGCCGGCATCGCCACGCCGGCGGATGCCAACCGCTTCATCGCCGAGGTCTACCTACCCCGGCACAACGCCCGCTTCGCCGCTGCGGCGGCCCAGCCCGGCAACGCCTTCGTGCCCGATCCGGCCGGCCACTGGCGCGACATCCTGTGCATGCAGGAAGAGCGCATCGTCGGCAACGACAACACCGTGCGCTATCGCAGGCTCTCGCTGCAACTGCCGCAGAGCCCGTTGCGGGCTCACTTCGTCAAGGTCAGGGTGCGCGTCCACCACTACCCCGACGGCACGCTCGCCCTCTTCCACGGCCCGCGCCGCCTGGCGCGCTACGACGCCGACGGCCGGCTCTTGACCGACACGCCTGACGACCATGCGCAAGCCCGGGCCGCCTAAGCCGCTTTGGCGCCCGGCGCCCTGTGGATATGTGGACGATCCGCCGCCGCCCTGCGGGCTGCGGCGGACCGGCTGCGCTTTCCCCATGTTCCCAAGCGGGGAACATGGGGAAATGCTCGCCTTCGCCCACATCCCCACAGGGCCAACCACCGCATGAGTCGATTCTTGGGGTTGAAAAAAGCGGTCAACTCGTGTGCTACGAAACCGGACAAGTTAATTAGCTATCGACACGGCGACAGCGCATCGCCGGCAAGCGGCTTGGCAAGCGGCACCCTTCGGCTTAGCTTCTCCGCCCAATTCGAGCGAGCGACATGACCAACTCCATCGCCCTCATCGTAGCCGCCGGCTCGGGCACGCGCCTCGGCGGCGAGGTGCCGAAGCAATACCTGCCGCTCGCCGGCCGTGCGGTGCTTCGCCACTCGGTCGAGACCTTTCTGCGCCATCCCGCCATCGCGGGCGTTCGCGTCGTCATCAGTGCGGAGCATCGTGCGCTATACGACAGCGCCGTCACCGGTCTGTCGATACTGGCGCCGGTCGCCGGCGGCACAAGCCGTCAGGATTCGGTGCGGAATGGCCTCGAGAGCCTGGCCGACCTGCG
>DASXUA010000503.1:0-8380 GCA_036505095.1 Phycisphaerae bacterium | reverse complement strand
CCCGGGTTCCTCGAGTCATTCGCACGCGGGACCAAAGACGTGCGCGCCGGCCGGGTCAAGCCGTGGCGCAAGGTCCGCCGCGATGTATGAACTCGTGCTCTCCCGCGAGGCCCAGCGGGTTTACCGCGCTGCCGAGCTTGCCCTCGCGCGCAAGCTTGCCAACTGCTTCGCCCGACTTGAGACCGACCCGCGCGCCGGCAATAACGTCAAGCCGCTGAAGGGTCCTTTGGCCGGCTTCTTCCGTTAGCGCATCGGCGACTGTCGCGTGGTCTACTCAATTGACGACGCGACGCAGACGGTGTCCGTCGTCACCATTGCCCACCGACGCGACGCATACAAGTAAACTTCCGTTCCGTCGCTTCATCGCCCACTCACCACTGCGTCGTTCGCGCGCGCTCTCTCTCGGCGCGCACCCGAGCGCGCGCCGCGCATGTAGTAAGGGTGAAGGCGTCAGGCGTAGCAAACCCGCAATCCGCGCGGCGCGCCCGAACTGCCGTCATGGCTCAGAAAACTACCAAAGGATCAGAAAAATGGCAGAATCGAAGAAAAGCAGGTTGCCCGCCGGAGATCTACGCCGGCTTTTCCGCCAAGCCTTGACGCCCCCGCGGGCGGAGCCCGATCGCTCTGCGAGCCGAGCCGCTTCGCGGCTCGCGGCGTGTCAAGGGCCAACCGTCCAACCGTCCAACCGCTCATTCTTTCTCGAGTGCGGCCAAGGCCTGCCCGCCTGGCGCGTCGCGGGCCCAACGACTGCCAGCCCGGCCAGCACGCGTTTCGCGCGCCGGCGCCAAACGAACCCAACCCAGCGTTCGGGCACAAGCCGCGCTGCGTTTGGAGCCGCGCGCCGCCGGCCTTATACTTACACGGGTGTCGACGCCTGCCGATCCATCAGCCGTTTCTGCCGCCTCCGAGTTCGTCTGGACCGATCCCCAGCGGCGGACGTGGACCATTCATGCCACGCCGGCCGCGATCGAGCTGTCGCCCAACGGATCGGCCGATGGCAGCCTGCGCCTGGAGCGCGCCTCGTGGGCGCGCGACCTGCACATCAGCATCATGGGCACACAGCGCATCGTCCGCTTCCAGGCGCCCGAGCAGGACGTCGGGTTCGTCGTGTCTGCCGAAGAGGCCGAACGGCTCCTGGACGCCCTCGAAGTCGAATGGCGCCAGCCCACGGCCGCGCCGGCGGCGCGCGCGCCCGACGCCCGTTCCCAGGCCGGCGCGATCTGGCCGGTCGTCACCCATGGCTCGGTCTGGGCGCTGATGTGCGCGGCGCTGGCATTCCTGCCGTTCGTCGGTTTTGCCTTTGGACTGTTGGCCATCGGGCTGGGCATAGGATTCTGGCTGCGTGCCCGCCGGACGCCGGCGCTGCGGCATGCGCGCATCATGGTGGTGATTGCTTGGATTTGGGCCGGAGTCGGCTTGGCGGTTTGCGCGCTGCTCACCTGGTCGTGGTGGTTCGCTCCGCAAGTTTACGTGCGAGCAGCCGAGCCATCAAAATGGGCCGAAATTGCCGCCGGGATCATCGTGGTGATCGGCTCGCTATCAGTTCATGAGGCTGCGCACGCCATCACCGCCTGGTGGCTCGGGGATGATTATGCCCGCTCGCGGGGCCGAGTGACGCTCAATCCGCTCGCGCATCTGCATCTATTCGGCAGCATCCTGTTGCCGTTACTCCTGGCATTCACTGGCCAGCCGATCTTCGGATTCGCCAATCCGGTCCCCGTGCAGCTTGGAAATGTCCGCCGCTATCGGCGGGCGCACATCCTGATCTCCATCGCCGGACCGGGCTCGAACCTGCTGCTGGCGGCGCTCTGTTTGATGCTGCTGGCAACGCTGGCATGTGTCCTGCCGCGCATCGCGCCCGGCGCGGGACTCACCGGACTGACGCATCCACGCACGGCCTCCGTTCGGATTGAGGGCCTCGCCGGAGCCGAGCTGCTCAGCGCCGTTGCGATGCTGCTGAAGCTCGGATTCATGATCAATGTGATGCTGGCGGCCTTCAATATGATTCCGATCCCGCCGCTGGACGGCTCGTGGGTGCTGGAGCATCTGTTCCCGAACTCGCTGGGCCGCATTTATGCGGCCATCCGGCCCTACGGATTCCTGGTGTTCTTGTTAGTCGTCTACAACGATCGCCTCGTCTCGACGCTTCTGACGCCGGGGTTGGTGCTGCTTAAGTATGCGTATCTTATTCTTTGGGGATGCTCCGGGATTTTGCCGAAGTAGTCTGGGGTCAGTGGGTTCACGTGATCGACGGGGGTACTCGCGTGACATACCGAAACCTCGCAGCGTACGTCCGCCGAGCGCACGGATTTGCGATCGCCGGCCTGCCTGTTCTGGTGTTGCTGACCGGGTGTGCGGGAGCGCCGTCCAGCAGCCGATCATCCATTTCCGGACCCAGCGCGTCGGACCGCGATGGCGACGGATTGAGCAACGATCGCGAGACGACGCTGGGCACCAACCCGGACGTTGCCGACACCGACGGCGACGGCATCTCGGACGGCGCCGAAGTCGCCGCTGGCACGAATCCGCTGGCGCGCGACAGCGATGGTGATGGCCTGCTGGACGGTGCCGATCCCGAGCCGACCAGCTTCAATGCGCCTTCCACCAATGGTTCGCGCTCGACCGGTCAGGACCTCGAGCCCAACGACTTCTTCGCGCAGCCGGTGACTCTGGCGCTGCGAGATCTCGAAACGGTCGTCGTCAATGGCCTGATCGATCGTGACGCCGACGTCGACGTGTACGACATCGGTGCCCTGTCGGCCGGCGACCACCTCGACATCGAAGTCGTCCGCACCAGCGGCACTCTCGATCCGGACGTGGCGCTGTTCGACGCCCAGCAGCGGCTTTATGCCGAAAATGATGACGGAAACGAAGCCGGTGCCGGCGATAGCGCGCTGTTGCAGCTCGACCTGCGGCGGACCTCGCCGCGCTATTTCGTGGTCGTCTCGCGTTCGCCCGATGCTTCCAACCGCGGCGGATACCGCATGCTGCTCACTTTGATGCGCGCTGCAGCGGTCCCGGCGCCGCAGGCGCAGGTCGCGTATTTGAACTTCAATGGCGGTCAGGTCAGTAGCCCGCTACTGGGCATGATGACGCTGACGCCTTTTGATGCCGGCGACATCGCGCGGGCCTACCGCGGCCAGAGCGACGTCATCAAGGCCGGCATTGTCGCCACCGTTCGGCAGAACTATGCGCGCTTTCACGTGATCGTGAGGACCAGCGATGACGATCCCGAGCCGGACCCGCCTTTCAGCACGCTCTATTTCGGCGGGCTGAGCGCCACCGTCTTCGGACTCGCCGAGGATGTGGACGTTTTCAATTTCGATTTCTGCGACGATGGTCAAATCTACACCGAGTCGTTCGCGCCGAGCGTGTTCCTGCGCACTCCATCGGCACAAGACTTGGCCGTCGCGATCGGCAACGTCGCTTCGCATGAGCTGGGCCATCTGTTGGGCCTCAACCACGTCCGCAACGCGCTCGATCTCATGGATGCCGCCTCGCCGGCGGACACGCTCTTGCACGATCAGGAATTCCTGGAGTCGCCGCTCGACGAGCGGATCTTCCCCATCGGCCGGCAGGATTCGTCCCTGCTTCTGACCGAAACTGTCGGCTCGCCCTGATGTTTCGAGAGCGGGCGCTCAATATAAGTCCTTGTTTCTTCGATATTTACGAAACAAACGGCGAAACGAGCACCGCCCAAGAAATCTCTTGCAAAACGTGTAGGTGTCTGATAACATAGCCTTCGGAAGGGTGCGAGTAGAGTCCGGTTCAGGAGGTTCCTGCGCCGGTGTTGTGGGTCCTTGGAGGAGAAAGGAACCATGCTACTCGCGCGCGTTTCGGCCGTTCTGGCCGCTTCCGTCCTTTTCATCGCTACTGCTTCGGCCGTTCCGATCCCCACGCTCGAAGTCGAGTGGGGCGGCGGTGCCTATGAATGGTATTCGGGTGACCCCGGTACCATGGAGGTCACGCCCAACCCGAACGGCGGGTATGACTACACCGGCAGTTACGTCGGTCCCGACTGGTCGGGTAATTGGAGCGGCTTCATTGATGACGATCCGATCATCAATTCGGCGATCGCCGTCACCAACAGCACGCCGTTCACGCAAACGTACATCACGACGCTGACGATCCCGACGGTCGGCGCCATCGCCGCACCATCGACGGTGTTCTGCGGCACGTCGGTGACCGTCACCGGCTTGGGTCCGGCCACGGTAGCCACGCCTCCCGGCGACTTTTTGTTCCGCGCACTGGTGAGTGGTGCGCCGATGGGCCCGCCCTGCGACCTGCTGCCCGATCCATTCTCGCTGACCACGCCCACAGGTTTGCCGGCCGTCGCCGGTCCATTCAATGTCGGCCCCGCGCCGGGTCCCGGTCTGGCAGCGATCGACTCGATCGGGATTCGTCACGCGTTCACGCTCACGCCGGGCGGGACGGCCACCATCAACAGCACCTTCATTATCATCCCCGAGCCGGGTTCCATGCTGCTGCTGGTAGGTGGTGCCGCCGCCATGCTCCGTCGCCGCCGGTAAACGCGCGGCGCAACTGATGAACAACTGACGCCTGGATGGATTTCCATCCAGGCGTTTTCATGCGCGTTGCGCATTAGATGAGGGCGCGGAGCTATCGAACGCAGTCGAAATCTACGCACATTGAGCACACGCCATGTTCTTACGCCGAACTATCGGTGTCCCGTTGTTCGAACGATTCGGCGTGGGGTTGAGGCGGTTCAGGTGTGCTCGGGTGAGCAGCATCCGATTTCGGAGCGATCGGCGGCACGTGTGAGTTGCATTCCGCGTTCGACGCGGCGATCTGCACTTCGCACCATGCCAGGATGTCCGCTGCCAGCGCGAGTGCTTGCTCGTAGTCCTGATCGGTGACTGCCGCGGGTCCTGGATATCGCGTGATCACGGCGTAGACGCTCAGATCCGCCGCGCCCAGTAATTCATTCGATAGGCGGAGTCCAGCGCGCTGCAGGAGTGTGATCCAATCGCCGATGCTGTGCGTTAGTGGAAATCGAATTGATCGCGCGACGAGCTCGCCCTTGAGTGCCTTCTCTGCGCATTGCTCCGCGTGGGAAGCAGAGGTCTTCCAGCACGACATCGGCCACGCCGTGTCCGGCGCGTGCGAGCGCCAGGCAACTCCGCGCGCGGCTCAGCCAAGCAACGGAGTCCAGTTCATCGCCGGCGGGGTCGCTCATAAACGATCCGGCCTTCGCGCAGCGCGTCGTGGTAGATCAGACCCGGATGGTCGCGCAACCGCTCGAGTCCTTCAGGCGTCTCCACGATCAGGTCGACGGGGGCGATGATCCCGATCAGGGCGCGATATGCTCTGCGCGCCAACTCCAACGTTCGCTGGTCGGTCGACTTAACGATCAGCAGGTCGAAGTCGCTGTCCGGGCCTTCTTCGCGCCGGGCCCGCGAGCCAAGCATGATAATGCGATCGGGATCGATAGCTGCCACGATTCGGCGGACGATCTGCTCCAGGCGAGAACTGCTCTCGATTGTTGCTCCTTCGGAGACCATTGCTGTATTCTACGCATCAGCACCCGTTGTCGAAACCCGACGTGACCTGTCGGAGAGCGGGCTGGGACGCTGCGGTTTGTCAGCCGGCCTTAGTGACGCGCAGGATTTCTTCGGGGGTGGTGAAGCCCTGGCGGACTTTGTCCCAGCCGTCTTCGCGCAGCAGGACCAGGCCGTGCTTACGGCCGCATTCGATCAGCTTGGCGGCGCTGGCCCGCTCCAGAATCAGCTCGCGCAAGTCATCGGTCATCGACAGCAGCTCGAAAATGCCGATGCGGCCGCGGAAGCCGGTGTTGCGGCATTCGCGGCAGCCCGTGCCGCGGTACAACTTCTGGCCGGGCTCCAGCTTCAGGTCCGTCGGCATTTTGTGGCGGTCGGGTGTGTAGGCTTCCTTGCATTCTTTGCAGACCGTGCGAATGAGCCGCTGCGCCAGAACGCCTTCGATGGAGCTGGCGACCAGGAACGGCTCGACGCCCATGTCGAGCAGGCGCGTGTTGGCTGTGGCCGAGTCGTTGGTGTGCAGCGTCGAGAACACCAGGTGCCCGGTGAGGGCGGCATTGACGGCTACGTCGGCCGTCTCGCGGTCGCGAATCTCGCCGACCAGAATCACGTCGGGGTCGTGCCGCAGGAAGCTGCGCAGCCCGTGCGCGAACGTCAGCCCGATCTTGGGCTTGATCTGCACCTGGTTGACGCCGTCCAGGAAATACTCGATCGGATCCTCGACTGTCAGGATCTTGATTTCATCCGTCTTGATCGTATTCAGCGCCGAGTAGAGCGTGGTCGTTTTGCCGGAGCCGGTCGGCCCCGTCACCAGCACGATGCCGTGCGGCATGTCGATCAGGGTGCGGAATCGATCATACGTCGGACCCGTCATGCCCAGGTCGCCGAGCGACAGCAGTACCGACTGCTTGTCGAGGATGCGCAGCACCACGCACTCGCCGAACGCGCCGGGGATGATGCTGACACGCAGGTCAATGTCGCGGTTGCCGGCCTTGATCTTGAAGCTGCCGTCCTGCGGCAGGCGCTTCTCGGCGATGTTGAGATTCGAAAGAATTTTGATACGGCTGATGATCGCGTTCTGGAAGCGGCGAATCTGCGGCGGCACATTGGTCGTGTGCAGCACGCCGTCGACGCGGTAGCGGATCTTCAGATCGTGCTCGAAGGGCTCGATGTGCACGTCGCTGGCCCGGTCGCGCAGCGCCTCGACCAGAATCTCGTTGACCAGCTTGACGACCGTGGCTTCCTGGGCTTCTTCGATCAGGTCGCGGGCGTCGTCGCTGGCCTCGGAGATGACTTCGACGTCGGAGGACTGGATCATATCCTCGACGGTTTGACCGCCGACGCCGTAGTACTGCTGGATGACGCGCTGGATGTCGGTTTCGGCCGCCAGGACGGTCTCGATCTTCGTTCCGGTCAGCATGCGCAGCTCGTCGAGCGCGTAGAGGTCGAACGGGTTGGACGTCGCCACGCGGATGGTGCCGTTGTGCCGATCGATCGGGACCAGGCGATAGCGGTGGACAATCTTGGAGGGGACCTGTTTGAGCAGGTCGCAGTCGATCTGCACCTGCGTCAGGTCGACGACCGGGATGGAGAGTTGCTCGCCATAGAGTTCGAGGATGTCACGCTCTTTGGCGAAGCCAAGCTGGATGAGGATGCGCTCGACGCGGTCGTGCGGACCCTTGCGGGCGGCCAGCGCCTGCTCGAGCTGCTCGGCCGTGATCTTTCTGCGCTGTAGAAGTAACTCGCCGAAACTCATCGACGCCTCGTCCCTGAAATCGACCGGCGCGCCCCAGTCCGCTCCTCGCAGAACATGGCTGAGGGTGCCCGGCTCTGCGCAAGCTGAGCGCACTGCCGCCGCCTACTTATATGACGACCGAGCCGGGCCGGTTTCACACAATAAGTTCAGTGCCCGCAAGTTTCTTAGCAGCAAGGACTTGCATTCAGTCGCTTCGCTCCTGGCCGGCCGACTTCCCGAGCGGCGCGGCATTAGTGGCGGGCGGCGGGACTCCATGGCCAAAGCCAGTTGCGCCAGCGTTGGGTATGCCCAACAAGTGGGGCAAGGTCGAAGATGGCCGAAACGCATCGCCAAGACGCCAAGTACGCCAAGAGGAACAGGGCGACTGCCGGCGTGGGAGTCCGCGAAGCGGAGCTGATCATCGGGGCGTCCCGCCACGGCGGATCCTTCGGATTTGGCGGCTGCCCGCCGATCTGGGGCACACCCCACCGAGCTTCGATGGATCATGGCCACGACGCCTTGCGCGAATCTCGCTATTCTGTTCTCGTCCCGCAGGGGCGATGGATGGTAGCCACGGGTGCAGCGGCGCGACCGCGCAGCGGGCCGCCGCGGAACCCGTGGACCCGAATCCCCGATAATTGGTTCTCGCCCCGCGAGGGGCGAAGGAAACCGCGGATCGACAAGAGGGCCGCGCAGGCCCGGGACGTACACGCAAATCCTGCTGCACATTCTTTACGCGACGAAGCAGCGCCTGCGATTATTGCGGGCACACGCGATTGACTTCGACGAACGTTATGTGTTCGATGGAGCGCGCGCCGGCGCGCATTTCGTCCGCCCCTCCGGGGCGGGCCAAAAAATGAAATACGTTTCGATCCCACGGGTTCCGCTGGTGCGGGCTGCGCCGCGCACAGCGCTTCACCCGTGGCGACATTCCACGGCCCCTCCGGGGCCGCGGCGCAGGGTGCGTCCCATTTATTGGGTGGCTGGCGTCGTGGCGGTTGCCCGCAAAGCTGGGCACACCCCCGTTCAACGCAAAGGCTGTCGTTGTACACGGATGCACGTTGAGGTTAGAACGTACCCATGGCCGAACTGACCGAAGCCATGTTGCAGAGCATGGGGCCGGCCA
>DASXUA010000502.1:0-6203 GCA_036505095.1 Phycisphaerae bacterium | reverse complement strand
GCGCCCGATCTGAAAAAGGGCCGCATCGTCTTGATCCCGCCAGTGTCGGCGAGCGGTCCAGCTATTGCCGCACGCGAGCTGTATGTTTATTTGCCAGCGGGCTACGACGCCAAACGCACAGATGGTTACCCCGTCGCCTACATGCACGATGGTCAGAACCTGTGGGACGATCCGACCGAGCCTTTTGGGCACGGCGGCTGGCAGGTAAACGAAACCGCCGATCGGCTGATCGCCAGTGGCAAGGTGCGCCCATTCATTGTGGTCGGGATTCCTAATTCGCCCGAGCGGATGAAGGAGTATGCGCCCGGGCGATCGATCTTCGATGACTCCGACCATCCTTACCTTCAGTACATTGTTCGCGACGTCAAGCCGCTGATTGATCGCACTTTCCACACCAGCCATCGTCCAGAAGACACCACGATCATGGGCTCCAGCATGGGTGCGATCCTCTCGCTACAGGCCGCGCTGCTGCATCCAGACATCTTCGGCGCGGCCGGCTGCCTGTCGCCGGCGTTTCAGTTCAAGGACCCGGACGGGAAAAGCTACGCCGATCTGATCGAGAAGATTGGGCACTTGCCGGTGCGCCTGTACCTCGATCATGGCACGGCCGGCGCGGGCGGTGACGGCGCCGACACGACAGGTGCCATGGTGAAACTGCTCAAGAAGACCGGCTGGCAGTCCGGCGAAGACCAGTATTTCATCCATGAAGGCGCCGAGCACAACGAACGTGCCTGGCGCCAGCGCCTCGAACGGCCTCTGGAATTTCTGATCGGCCGCGACCCGGACCACCCGGGCTGGTGAGGCAATTCGATCGCCCGCCGCGCACCGGATTTATCCTGCTTCCGATAGAAACGGCACGCGCCGTGCTATCTTCCCCGTTAGTTTGACCGCCGGCGCATCGGGTCGGGACTTGGCCCGATGGCTGGTAGTCGCCGCACGGCGTGCAGATAAATTGTATGCTTGTGGACGGAAACGCGTGAGGATTCCGCCCGAATAGCGCGGGCGTGCGATTCTCGCGCCGGGAGGCGCTTGAACGAGCACATGCATAAGTCATAGGATTGGGTGTCCGCTGCGGCGGACCGGCGCGTGCGAAGGAAGCCTGACCGCGTCGCCGGGGCGAGCGGCAGGGGACCCAGAGGCAAGGTGCCCGGTGTCGAGTCCTGATCTATCCAAACTTATCGAAGACTGGCCGTACGAGCCCGACAAGATCTCGGTGCGCAAGATCGCCGGCGCCGACAATCGCATCAAGATTCAGATGCGGGTCGATCTGGGCCTGCTGCAGATGGAAGCCGACGACCGGCCCGATGGCCGGCGGCCGCACGGCTGCGACTCGCTGCTCGATTATCATCGCGGCCGCCTGGAAGAGCACGAGCGCCGCAACGGCACCCCCCTCGGCTATTCCCTCTCGTCTGAGGACGTCCGCGCCCTCGGCGAGGAGGTCAATATGTATTATCAGCGCTACCTGGCATACTTTGTCTTGGAAGAGTTCGACAAAGTGGAGCGCGATACCGCCAGCAGCTTGGCCGCCATCGATTTGTGCCGCGAATACGCGGAAGACGCCAGCGACCGGCTGCGCTTCGCGCCGCTGCGGCCCTATGTCATGATGATGCACACGCGGGCCAAGGTCTATCAGGCTTTGGCCGAGTCCGCCTTGCGGACCGCTGTGGCCCATATCGACGTGGCGCTCAGCGACATCAGCGACCACTTCGACGCGCTGGACCAGCCGGAAGGCTACAAGGCCTCGGCCGAGGTCAAGTTCCTGGAAGCGCTGCGCGACGAAGTCGCCGCCCGTTTGCCGGAGGATGCCCTCACCCGCCTGCGCCGCGAGCTGAGCGACGCCCTGCGCGAGGAGAACTACGAAGAAGCCGCCAAGCTGCGCGACAAGATCGCCGCGCTCTCGCACCGTCCCGCACCCACCGACGGCGAGACTTAGCCGCGCGGCCCGCCACGAGCAGGTAGGTTTCCGGCCCGCGCTATGCCGGCGTAACGACCGACCGCCACGCCTGGACTCAGAGATACTGAGGACCTGAGGGTTCTAAAATCAAGTACTTCTCAGATTCTCAAAACCTCTGAGTCCCGTTAGCCCTCCGGAATAAATCTGCACGTTGGCAAGTTATACGAGTGAATGCCCGCTGGTCAGGAGCCGCCTATGTCCGTAGCCAACGTGATCCCTGATCTGTCCGACATCGATAACCGTCCGCTGGCGCTGGTCTGTTCGGAGGTCTGGGGCGGCAATCGGCCGATCCACCGGCCGATCGCACTGCCCGGCATTTGCGGCGTCATCTATTCGCGGCCCTGCGATGGCGGACGCGGAGGCGATGTGCACTATCTGTCGGTATGCAGCTCGGGCCTGCTCTCGCGCATGTGCGTGGCCGACGTGGTCGGTCACGGCGAAGCGGTGGCGGCCGTCAGCCGCGAGATGCATGGTCTGCTGCGGCGCTTCATGAACCAGCCCGACCAGCGTCGCGTGCTGAGTGACCTGAACCTCCGTCTGCAGCGCATGGGACTGGGGGCCATGACGACGGCAGCCGCCTTCAGCTATTATCCCACCTCGCGCCGCCTCTCCTTCAGCTATGCCGGTCACCCGCCGGCTTGGCTTTTTTGCGGCACCCACCGCCATTGGATGCGGCTGAATGGGCCCGAACTCGCCCAGCCCGCGCTGGGTCCGGTCGATATGCCGCTGGGTGTAGACCCGCGCACGCGCTACAGCACCAGCAAGATCGAAGTCCGTCCCGGCGACCGCTTGCTCGTCGTCACCGACGGTGTGCTCGAAGTGCCGGATTCTGACGGACAACTCTTCGGCGAAGCGCGGCTGGAGCAATGGCTGCACGAAAGTGATTCAGCCAGTTGCGCCGCGCTGGCCGACGGATTGCGGTCCTATCTGACCGCGCACGCCGGCCAGCCGACGCTCGATCACGACGATATTACTTTCTTCGTGATCGAGTTTACCGACCCGCCGCGCGGTCCGGCCGCCTGGCACGCGGTCAAGAACCGTATCCGACGACACGCGCGACCGCTCACGAGAGTTCCAGCTTGATCCCGGCCTGAAAGCGCGCGTGCAGCCGTTGTGTGATCGGACCACACTGACCATTACCCACTGCCGCATGCTCGACGCGGGTAACCGGAATGATTTCGGAAGTGGTGTTGGACAGGAAGATCTCCGACGCGTGATCCAATTCCTGCCGCTCGATGCGCCGTTCGTGGGCGGGAATGTCGATGGCCCGCGCGCACTCGAGAATGTACGCTCGCGTGACGCCGTGCAGGATGCGGTTGGAGAGGGGAGGCGTCACCAGTTGCCCGTCCTGCACCATGAAGAAGTTGGCCGTGGTCGCCTCGCGCACCTCGCCGTCACTGCCGATGAAGAGCGCGTCGTCGAAGCCGGCGCGCACTGCTTCATTTTTCGCAAGGACATTGGGCAGCAGGGCGATCGACTTGATATCACAGTGGGCCCAGCGCGGATCGGTCGTAATCTTGATCCCGACTCCCGACTGGCGGACCTGTGGGGGCAGTACCGGGCGCGGACGAACAGTCGCCACCACGGTCGGCCGCAGACCATCGGCATACAGGTGCGATCGCGGTCCCGCCCCGCGCGTCACCTGCACGTAGACCATCGCCTCCGGAATGTCACTGCGGCGCAAGCCTTCGCGAATCATGTCCCCGATGCCGGACGCGACCACCTCATACTTGATCTGGAGCGCGTCGCAACTTCGCTGCAGGCGGGCCAGGTGTCGCTCCAGCCGGAACAGCCGGCCAGCGTAGGCCACGATCACTTCGTAAACGCCGTCTGCAAACTGAAATCCGCGATCCTCGATCGAGACGCAGGCTTCGCCGATCGGTCCGAACACGCCATTGACGTATGCAAGCTCAGGCATGGAAAGTAGCGTCGCCCCTTGTGGGCGGCGCGCACGCGGCGCCGGGCACAAGGCCCGACGCTACTGAAAATCGCTCTATGCTCCGCCCATCGCGGCGCGCACGTCCCGTAGCCAGCGCTCGGCCTGATCCCGCCGCGGACCCTCGGCGAAGCGGCCCATCACCGCGCTGAGGAACTTTTCGGCCAGGCCGAACTGTCCGAGATCACGGGCGTAGATGATCCCGACCAGCAACCGGATTTCATCGGCATCCGGGCTGTCCGGATAACAGGCCAAGTAGCGCTCGTAAGCGGCGATTGCCTGTGGAAAGCGGCCCGAGTCATAAAAGGCCCGCGCCAGTTCAAGCTGGTGCCGCTCCGGAAGACACTGTCGCGGATCGCTGGTCAGCAACTGTTCATACAGCGTGGCGGCCGCCTGCACCTCGCGCCGCTCCAGATGGCCGGCGATCTGCGACCGCAGGTCAAGGATTTGGTCGTGTCGTTGCTCCTCGGCTCGCCGCGCGTCGGGCGTCTGGAAGTCCGGCGCGGGAATTGGCCGGGCCACGCGTCCGTACCGCGCCTGGGCCTGAGCCTGCGGATCGGACATGACTGACGCGAACACCTGCCGCCGCCGCCAGCGGCTCCACAGCGCCAGCACGTCGAACTGGTCCCGCGGCAGACCGCGCGCCAGCAGCATCAGCATGGTCGCGCCAAAACCAAAGCCGTACCCGGCCAGATGCGCCGCGTAGGCGACGTTCGCCGGTCCGGACCCGATGCTGGGGGCCACGATGTTGTCCCAGAGAATGATCTTCAGGCCGATAATCACGATCGCGGGCAGCTCGAAAGTCTGCACGAAGACAAACAGCCACATCAGCACGGTCACGCGGCTGCGCGGGAAAAGCGCCAGGTAGGCGGTAGTGACGGCCGCGATCGAGCCCGACGCGCCCAGCAACGAGGCCGTGGAGCCCAGTGCGTACCCCAGCGCCGCAAACACGCCGCCCGCCAGATAGAAGAACAGATACGGCAGGTGGCCCATCTTGGCGTTGACGCTGTTGCCGAACACGAACAGGAACAGCATGTTGCCCAGCAGATGCATCAGGTCGCCATGCGCGAACTGATAGGTGATGAACTGATATACATGCGGCCAGCCGGCCTCCAGCACCAGGTAGCGCTTCAGGCCCGCCGCTTCCGACAGGGGCGCCCAATCGAAGATCAGATAGACCAGCACGTTGGCCGCGATCAGCCCGTAGTTCACCCACGGCGTGCGGCGAATGGTCGTCTCGGTGCGGATGGGAATGATCAGCATACGAAAACCAAAACCCGAAAACCGAAATTCGAAAACGCGAGGCCATTTCGGTTTTCGGTTTTCGGTTTTCGGCTTTTGCGTTACCGCCCACGCGGCTGCCCGCCGCTGGCCGCCTGCACGTATTGCATCCGCAGCTCGTAGAGCACGCGGTCGAGGATGCCCTTCTCCTGCTCGGTCAGGTTTCCGGCCGTCTTCTTCTCCAGCAGCTCGATCATGTCGATGTGGTGCTTGGCCACTTCCAGGTCCGGCGGCAGCCGCTGACCTTGTGGCGTCTGAAAGCCGCCCAGCCCGATCGCCGCCTGCATCGCCAGCATGTTGAGCAACTCGGCGAACGAAGGATCCGGCAGCGGCCCGCGCTCGTCCAGTTCCTTCTCCAGCTCGGCCAGCCGCTCTTTCTCGCGCTGCGCCTCGAGCTTCCAGTCGCTATCGACGTGAATCTTTCCGGGTTCCGGCTGCTCGCTCATCGAATATCTCCAAACCTCGCAACTCAGGTGGGGCCGCGACCGCGTGCCCGTCACCAGCTCCGCCACACATTTTATGCGCCCTTCAATCTTGCGGCGAATCCGCCGGTTGCTCGCACCGAGCAGCGCCCGCAGAATACAGTTTTCAGGGCCGCGGGACGATAGCAGATAAAGGAAGGTTCCGCGCGCCACCGGAGTGGTGCGAGAAGGGATTCTCGCACCAGCGAAGTTCATGGGGAGCTGCCCTTGTCCGAGCCGATCGCCCGCATCCTGATCGTCGATGACGACCGCATCATTCTCGAATCGCTCAGCGAGTTCCTGCGTCTGGAGGGCTACGAGGTCGAGGGCGTCACTTCGTTCGCCGCCGCCTCTGCCGCTCTGGAGCGCCGGCCGTGCAACTTGGTCATCACCGATGTGACCATGCCCGATGCCGATGGCTTCCAGCTTCTGCGGATGATCAAGCAGCGCTACCCGGAAGTCGTCACCATCATGATCACCGGCTACGGCACGATCGAAAGCGCCGTGGAAGCCATCAAGATGGGTGCCTACGACTACCTGACCAAGCCCATCGATGACGACGAGATGCGGC
>DASXUA010000501.1:0-2979 GCA_036505095.1 Phycisphaerae bacterium | reverse complement strand
GCCAGAAACGGAAGCACTCCGATCAGCCAGAACGGCTGGGCGAAGGCGATCACTGCCAGACACGCTCCGACGACCGTCCCCCAAGTCCATCGTACGTGTGCGTCCATATGCATGCGCGCGATGAGCCAGATGCATAGATGCGCCACGACGAATGCGGTGATATATCCGCCCCGCGCCTTCATGGACCATTCCGCCCAGGCTGGGCAGAACAGCAGGACCACTCCGGCGATAAGGGCCGCACGCTCACCTCCCCAGCGGCGAACTGAGAGCACCATGAAAACCCAACCGAGCGCCCATAAGGGCAGCATCGCGAGCTTCAGCACCACTGGGGACACGCCGAACATGCGGAAAGCGGCGGCCGCGAAACCCGCCTCGACTAATGAGAGGCCATAGCGCTGGCCCACGAAGAAGACCGGCAATTGCCGCCCTTCCGCCAGATGCTTGGCCATCAGGCCCAGAATGCATTCGTCGCCATCCGGAAAGAAATGCCCGCCAAGGATCAGCGGCAGGCGCGTCAGCGCGAGCAACATGATGCCAAAGCCGAAAATCGAAAACCGAAAACCGAAAGCTCGGGAGCGAGCGCTGAGAGATTGCGGAGCTGCAAGCATCTGCGTTTTCAGTTTTCGGCTTTCGGCTTTCGGTTTTTTGGGCGCTCACCAATTCTGGGGCGGATTCACGCGATGTAGCTTCTTACCCTTGTCATCGGTCGTGATCATCCAGAGCTGACAGCGGACCTGACGATGGTGGCGGTCGAGCGATTCGCAGACGTTCGTGTACTTGCAGTGATGGTAGTCGCGGCCCTCGCGCACTTTGATCGGCCAGAAAGGGTCAGCAAGCAGCCCGCGCGCCATCCCGATGAGATCACCGCCGCCCTGGCGCAGGATCGTTTCGGCCAACTCGAACGAGTCGATCTTTCCGGTCACGATCGTCGGGGTTCTGAAGCCGGCGTCGCGCACCGCATGTCGAATGGCGGCCGCCTGCGCGCGATTGACGGCCGCATCCGCGTCGCTCATCGGCATGCACATGTAGCCGGAGTGCCCGGTGTAAGGGTAGATGGCCTGGCCGATTTTCGGTTGCTCCGCGTCCTCGAACTTGCCGCCGCGGGAAATGGAGATGAAATCGATCCCCGCCTTTGCGAACTGCGCGGCGAAATACAAGGCGTCCTCCAGTTTGCTGCCGCCCGGGATATCCTCGGAACTCAGATAGCGCAGCCCGACGAGGAAATCATTCCCGACCTCGCGGCGCACGGCCTCGATCACCATCAGCGGCAGTCGCACGCGGTTTTCCAGCGACTGTCCGCCGAATTCGTCGGTGCGCGCGTTGCGCGCGGACAGGAACGAGGCCATCGTGTAGGCATGCGCGAAATGCAGCTCGACGCCGTCGTAACCGGCCTGGCGCGCCCGCCGCGCCGCGGCCGCAAACATTCCGGGCAGCGCTAGGACTTCCTCGCGCGCGATGTCGGAAATGAGTTGCCGATAGCCATGGTTGTATTCATGCCATTCGCGCGGCGAGAGCGTGCTCTGTAACTGATCCTCCGTCATGGAGAGCACGCTGGCGTACTGGCCGCCGCGCGCGGCCAGGCGCGTCAAATACGCCTGCGGATTCCGCGTGGCGATTTTGAGAAAATCGATGATCTGCGGAATGACCTTGGATGGGCTGACGTCGTGGATGCGTTGCGCCAGCGCGCGCAGCCCGGGAATGAACCGATCATGCCCAATCCGCATGAGCGGTCCGCTGGCCACGTCGCGAATCCCAATCGCCTCCAGCACGATCATGCCGGGCTGCCCGAGCGCGTACGTGACGTAGCGCTCCATGACCTCCGGCGTGACCTCGCCGGCCTCGTTGGAAAGCCACGTCACCATCGCCGGCAGCCAAACGCGGTTTTCGAGCGTCACCTGGTTGATTCTTAGCGGCGAAAACAGCAGCGAGCGCTTAGGATCGAGTTGCTCGATGGGGCTACTCAGGTCGACGGTGGGCCCAACTGACAACGGGACATCCCGGCCCGTGGCAGGCACACGATCGAGACCGTAACCGTCGGACAACACGACCATCCTCTCCGAGCAGCGTTTCGTTCCCGGTCATGAGCGCATATAATTCGCCGGGCATTGTCATGATACAGTACGGCGATGTTTCGTGGGAGCGAATGATTCGAGCCGTGGAGAAGGTACGCGAACGATTGACGCGCGCAGTGCGCGCTCTAGAGGCCGCGGGTGTGCCGTACGCGGTCGTCGGCGGCAATGCCGTCGCGGCGTGGGTTGCCCGCGTCGACGAGGCCGCCGTGCGAAACACGCAGGATGTCGATCTGCTGCTGCGCCGGACTGATCTGCCGGCTGCCACGTAGCGCGGCCACGCGCTGTCAACCCAAAGAGCATCGGCCCACGCCATTCGAAGTGTTGGCGCCACACGTCTTGTCGCGGATGGAAGAGAGCGACGATGTGCCCCGTTGACCAGTCCACGCTGGCAATGTTCGGCCCCTTATAAGTGTTACAGCGGAAACAAGACAATGCCAGGTTTTCGAGAACCGTATCCCCGCCGTGCTGTCGCGCGATGATATGGTCGATGGGAAAGCGCGCCTCGTAGAACGCCTGCGGCATGCGGCAGTACTCACAGGCACGTCCGGCACGCTCGCGAACTGCTTCGGCGAGGTGCTTGTCCAAGGCGGTTCAGCCTGTCGCCCCGGCCGACTTCATAGCCAACCGCGCCTTAGAGTGGAGCAGCGCCAGCAAGTCGCCGACGCGCCGGTATTCGTCAACCTCCGCAGCTTCCTCGGGCGTCAGCGCTCCCGCCTGGGCCTTACCGGCCAGTTCCGCCATACGTTCGTGGTCCCGCTCCTCAAATGTCATCGTCAGGATGAAACGGGCTACTTCCGGGCTGAGGCCGTTCCGCGCGGGTTTGATGACCCGGTCGAGGATTGTCATCTCGGTATTGGCAACCATGTGCTGAATTATAAGCTTTCCACACCCCCCGCGTCGACACCGG
>DASXUA010000500.1:0-4624 GCA_036505095.1 Phycisphaerae bacterium | reverse complement strand
GCGCCTTCCTTCGTGACCGAGCCCCCCACATCCAGGAAGTTGGCCGGCTCGCCGCCGTGCTGCAGCTCGACGCTGGCGGTGTTACAATTCGAGAGTGAGAGCGGATATGTCAACACGGCCAACCGAACAAACGAAGGCGCGCGAAGCGCAGACGGTGTTCTCGATCGGTCATTCGAATCATTCGCTGGAGGGTTTTCTTTCTCTCCTGCGTTCGTTTCAGATCGAGGCACTGGCTGATGTCCGTTCACAGCCAGCTTCGCGATTCTCGCCGCATTTCAATGCTACGACGTTGCGGGCGGCGCTTGAGGCCACCGGCGTCCGGTACGTGTTTCTCGGAGAGGAGCTAGGGGGCCGGCCTCGGGCTGAAGAATTCTACGACGTTAGCGGTCATGTTCGTTACGACGCGCTCGCGGGATCGGCGGTCTTCCTCCAAGGGATCCGTAGGCTTCAGGATGGTATCGCCACGCACCGTATCGCGGTCATGTGCAGCGAAGAGAATCCTCGCGAGTGCCACCGCTATTTACTCATCTCAAGGGTACTAGAGTGCCAGGGTACTCGCGTCCTGCACATTCGCGGCGATGGTCGGAGCCAGACCGCCGATGAATTGATCGCCGAAGCCGCGCGCGAGCGAGGCGAAGACGGGCAGCTTCCGCTTTTTGCAGCGGAATTAGACGTCCCATGGAAATCTATACGACCGGTTTTACCAGGAAAAGCGCGCCGGAATTCTTCGGAGCGTTGAGGCGCGCCGGCATCAAGCGGCTGCTGGACGTCCGCCTGAATAACTCTTCGCAGCTCGCTGGCTTCACCAAGCGCGACGACCTGCCATTCTTTCTTCGCGAGCTCTGCGACGCTAGTTACCTGCATGAACCGCTGCTGGCACCGACCCAGGAACTGCTCGATGACTACAAGAAGGATGGAACGTCGTGGACCGATTACGAATCGCGTTTCCTCCAGTTGATGGCCGAGCGGCGAATCGAAATCCGGATCGACCCCGAGGTCTTCGCCGGTCCCACGGTTCTTCTGTGCAGCGAGCCAACCGCCGAGCACTGTCACCGTCGTCTTGTGGCCGAGTATCTCCAACGCCAATGGGGCAATCTTGAGATCGTGCACCTCTAAGCCGGCGTCATGCGCATCGTAATCAATCACCTCACGCGGATGAAGCCACCCTACATCTGCATCGCTGGGATTGACCCGCGGACCTCTCAGCACGTCCGACCAGTGCTCACAGGTGGTCAGCAGCTTACCGCATCGCTGCTGGCGTGCCATAACGGTCCATTCGAGTTGGCTGAGGAGCTGGATCTCGGCCGTGTTGCCCCAACGGGCGCGCCGCCGGAAGTTGAAGATTGTATCTTCGATGCCGCCTCGGTGGTGCCACTGCGGCAGGTTCCCGCCAGCGAGTTTTGGTTGATGTTGCAGCGCCTGGCGAAGCCAAGCCTGCGGGACATATTCGGAGCTGACCTGCACGCGATCGGCGCCACCTCCTGCGGAGTAGACTTGGGAAAGGGGAATGCCTCGTTGGGCTGCTTGATCCCATTTCGGGCGCCGCGGCTCCACGTTCGACCGCGCGCGGGAAAGCTTCCCCAGATCCGAATGCAACTCTCGGATGCGACATTTCAACTCGACCTGAGCGTTACCGACATACGCCTTTGCAAGGCGGATCACGCCACGCCCGATGATCGTGTTGTGTCCAATATTGACCGCCGCCTCCACCGCGGAGTCAGAGTCGTTCTGGCTGTGGGCCTTACCCGAGCGTTCGCCACCACGCCGGCATTCCCGGCCGTGCACTGGACTACAGGTGAACAACTTGCACCTTGAAGACGATCCGACTTGGCCCCTTGCATCAGCGGGTTCCTGAGGACCTTAAGCCACCCGCGCGCAGACTTTTTGGGCGGCATCCGTCAGGTCGTCCGCCGGAATCAGCACGGGAATGGCCGCTTTCTTGAGGATTTCGCGGGCTTGCTCGACGTTGGTGCCCTCCAGCCGGACAACCACCGGAACGCGGAAGCCGATCTCTTTGGCGGCCGCAACCAGCGCGTCAGCGATGGTATCGCACTTGGCGATGCCACCGAAGATGTTCACCAGAATGCCTTTGACCTTCGGATCGGAAAGAATGATCCGGAAGGCCTCGATGGCGCCTTCCTTCGTGACCGAGCCCCCCACATCCAGGAAGTTGGCCGGCTCGCCGCCGTGCAGCTTGATGATGTCCATCGTGGCCATCGCCAGGCCGGCGCCGTTAACCAGGCATCCGATGTTGCCATTCAGCGCGATGTACGAAAGGTTCGCCGCTTTCGCGCGCAGCTCGTCGGCATTCTCCTCGCGCGGGTCGAACATCTCCTGCAAGCGCGGGTGCCGGAAAAGCGCGTTATCGTCGAAATTGAGCTTGGCATCGATGGCGATGATCTGCCCCTGCGAGGTGCGAACCAGCGGGTTGATCTCGGCCAGGCTGCAATCGTATTGATAGAATAGCCCAACCAGGCCCTTGATGACTTTGCGCGCGTCCGCGATCTGCCCCTTGTCGGTCAACCCCAGGCCGTCGGCCAATTCGGAGATCTGAAAATCCTGCAGACCCAGATGCGGGTGCAGCCAGAGCTTCAAGATGGCCTCGGGATTGCGGGCGGCCACCTCCTCGATTTCGACGCCGCCCTCGCGCGACGCCATCAGCACCGCGCAGCGACGACTGCGGTCCACCACGATGGCGAGGTAATATTCCGATTCGATCTCGACCGCCTGCGCGATCAACAGCTTGGTTACCGCGATGCCGTCCGGACCCGTTTGCTTCGAGATCATCCGGTTGGTGAGCATGAAGTGGGCGGCGGCGCGCGTCTCTTCCTCGGAGCGGCACAGCTTCACGAACCCGGCCTTGCCGCGGCCGCCGGCGAACACCTGGGCCTTCACCACCACAGTCCCGCCGATCATCCGATACGCGGCGACGGCCAGTTCGGTCGTGGCGACCACTTCGGAGGGTGGAACCGGCACGCCCGCCTCCACCAGAAGCTGGCGGGCCTGATATTCGTGGACCTTCATCGTTTCCTCCGCGATCGGCAGCATAGCGATCCGCCGCCGAAGTTGCCATAATAGAATGCCGAGCGCGGTGTTGGAAGGCGACAACTGGTGACGGAACTATGGCTGACCTCAGAATCAAACCCGACGTGCTGTCGCTGATCGTATGCGACCAGATCATTACCGATCGCGTCACGGGCAAGCAGTCGCTGATCGGCATGTTTAGCACGATCCATTCTTTCGGGTTCCCGGCGTCGCATCCGCAGCTCTGTGTTCACCTGCAGCTTACCGACGGCCATGGCAAGACGCCCGTGACCATCCGGATCGTCGATTCGGACGAAGCGCGTGCGCCGCTGGTCGAAGGCACCGGCCTGGTTGAATTCACGAATCCACGGGCCATCGCGAACCTGGCCTTGCAGTTTCACGGGCTGGTATTCCCCGAACCGGGCGAGTATCGCGTACAGATTCTCTCGCATGGCGAGCTGTTGCGCGAAGCGCGGCTCATGCTGGTGCGCGCCAAGCGCCCGCCGCCTCCGGGTGGGGCCGCCGGGGCCGAGCCCGTCGAGGAAGCGCCGGAATAGCCGCCGGGTACGGCAGCGGACATGAGCGACGTCGTTGATGAGCTGAAGCTGCTGATCCGTTCGCGGCATCCGATCATTACCATCGAGACCGATGAGGAACAGCGGGCCGTCGCGCGCATCATGCAGGCGGCTGATTCCGTATCGATCCGCGTCTATCGCTGGAACCTGATTCACGGGCTGCGCGCGACCCCGCCGGAGCCGGTCCAGTCCATCGCCCAGACCCAGAAGCCCGGCGACGTGCTGGCACATGTCCTGGCGCAAACATTCGCGGCCGTTTTCGTGATGGAGGACCTATGCCCGCATCTGAAGGACGCCACCCTGCAGCGCATGTTGCGAACCTTCGGGGATTGCGGACCGGACCGGCATCAGACGATGGTCCTCGTCGATCCTACGACCGACCTGCCACCGGTCATCAGCCGCATCGCCGTTCCGTTGGAGTTCCGCCTTCCCGACGAGCCTGAACTCGAGCAGATCGTGCGCGACACGTTCAAGGAACTATCGCGCTATTCCAAAATCCGGCAGGACCTGACCAAAGAACAATTCCGGCAGATACTGCAGAACATGCGCGGGTTGACCGCCCAGGAGGCGAAGTTGGCAATCTCGCGGGTGATTCTGGATGACGATTGTCTGGACGGCGGCGACATCGATCGGCTGCTGGCGGTCAAGCGCGAGATGATCCGCGAGGCCGGCCTCTTGGAGTACATCGATCCCGGCGTGCGCGTCGAAGACCTGGGCGGGCTTGCGCGTCTGAAAGATTGGCTCAGCCAGCGCGATGGCGCGCTGGCATCGGAGGCGCGGGCCTACGGCTTGGATCCGCCGCGCGGCATCCTGCTGCTGGGCGTGCAGGGTTGCGGCAAGAGCCTGGCCTGCAAGACCGTGGCGGCGCTGTGGCGCATGCCGCTGTTGAAACTGGATCCGGGCCAGCTTTACGACAAGTTCGTGGGCGAGTCCGAACGCAACCTGCGGAAAGCCATTCGCCTGGCCGAATCGATGGCGCCGGCCGTGCTGTGGATCGACGAAATCGAGAAGGCCTTCGCTTCCGC
>DASXUA010000499.1:0-1695 GCA_036505095.1 Phycisphaerae bacterium | reverse complement strand
ACCGAGGTCGAACACGGCTGGAGCCTCATTCAGCAGCACCGCCCCCTGGTGATCCTTTGTGACTGGACCCCGCGCGTCGACGCGCTGGCGTTATGCCAGCGGGTGCGACAGAACTCCGAGCTGACCGCGACTTACTTCGTGGCCATGGCCGCGCGGCGCAGCCGCAAGGCGCGGGCCGTCGCCCTGGAAGGCGGGGTCGATGACCAACTCTCCCGCCCGATCGACGCGCGCGAGTTGCTGGCCCGGGTGCGGATCGGTTTCCGTCTGATCGAAATGCAGGAGCGGCTCTTCAAGGCCGCCATCACCGATGGCCTGACCGGGCTCTACAACCACGATCATTTCAATCGCTTGCTGGACACCGAGCTGAGCCGCGCCCGGCGTTACGCGCAGCCGCTGGCCCTGCTCATGATCGACCTGGATTACTTCAAGGCGGTCAATGATACCTTCGGCCACCTGGTGGGCAATCGAGTGCTCACGGCGGTGGCCCATACCGTCCGCTGCTGCCTGCGCGATGTCGATACCATCGCGCGCTTCGGCGGCGAGGAGTTCGCGATCATCACGCCCGCCTCAACGCTGGACGACGCCCTGCAGATCGCGGCGCGCATCGGGGCCGCGGTCAAATCGGTCGCGGTCGACGTGCTGCACGATCACCGCGTCACCGCCTCGATCGGCGTATCCTCGACTGAAGATCTGCGCGTCAAGAACGCGGCCGACCTGGTCGATCTGGCCGACCGCGCGCTCTATCTCGCCAAGCATCGCGGCCGGAACCAGGTGGTCGGCAGCTTCGAGGTCACGTCGGAGGGCGAAGCCGTCGGGATGCTCCAGGCCGAGGACATCGACGCCCTGTGCAAACGTGTGGCCGTCATGAGCGTGCAGGCCAAGGAGGCTTACCTGCAAAGCATCAGTGCCCTGGTGCAGGCGATGGAGGAGAAAGATCCGTACACCGCCCGGCACGCCGTGAACGTCTCGTTTTATGGCGACCAGTTGGCGCGGCAGCTTGGCTGCAGCGAGGGCTTCGTGCAGAGCGTGCGAAACGCCGGGCTGCTGCACGACATCGGCAAGGTGGGTATTCCCGACCGCATTCTGATGAAGTCCGCCCCGCTGACCGACCTCGAACGCAGCGTGATGGATCAGGTACCGTTCATCAGCACGCGCATCATCGAGCCGCTGCGCGTGCTCGAGACCGAGATCCAGATCATCCGGCACCAGCGCGAGTACTACGACGGCTCGGGCCTGCCGATGGGCCTGGCGGGCGAGCAGATTCCGTTGGGCTCACGCGTGCTGCTGGTGGCCGATGCTTTTGATGCCATGACGACCGACCGCATCTATCGGCCCAGCCGCTCGATCCACGAAGCGCTGCGCGATATCCAGAGCCTTTCCGGAAAACAATTCGACCCGCGCGTGGTCATCGCGCTGCGGCAGATCGCCGAGCTGCGCCGCCACGCCGTCCAGCAGCGCATCGAGTCGGCGCTGGCCGCCGCCGAGCTGCCCGTCGAAGTCGGCTCTTAGATGCATGCTCCGGCGCCGGTTGCGGATTCCGAAGATTCGCGATTTCCGAGTCCCGACCTGCCTTTGGAGCAACCTGAGAAGCGTTTCGGATTTCGTCGGGCGCTTTGCCCAACTTGCCGGGCCTCGCGCCGGGCATGCGCGGCCCTCCTTCGCCCCTCGCGGGGCGAGAACCAATTATCGGGGATT
>DASXUA010000498.1:0-3945 GCA_036505095.1 Phycisphaerae bacterium | reverse complement strand
CCCACCTTGCTCTTCACGGTCGCCATCATGTGGTTGAGATCGCGAAAGACATAAGGCAGGTCGAACACGCCGAATTCGGGGACCATCGCAGAAATGACGCCGGTCGATGTCTTGCAGATATCCAGGTTGCCGAGAACGACGGCATCCAGCATCTGCCGCTCATTACCTGCCTGTTCGGAGGGGAACGTCTGGATCTGGAGATTCTCCCCGGTGCGCTCGGCCACTCGATTGACGAACCTCTCAATGGCGCGGCCGTGCGGATACTGCTTGACGGTGTTGTAACCCGCCTTGAGCGCGAGTGGCTTTCCCTCGATCCACGCCGCGGAATCCCATTTGTCCTGACTCTGCGCGACGTTTGCGCAGAAGCCTGTCGCGCAAAATGATGCGGCAGCGATGGCTTTGAAAAAATGCCTATTCATGACGTTCTCCATCCATTAGGTTGGTGACGGGTTGTTTCCGGGCTTTTCCTTCTTGGGGAGGTAATCGAAGCCCAGGAAGCGCAAGGCATGCACCGCCTGTCCTTCGTGCATCGGGCGCCCACCTTGGGTACGACAACCGCGCGCTCGCGCGGCACGGCAAAGCGGCGTCGGTTCCGGCGTATTGATGATGTCCACGACGATGCTGCCAGGCTGGATCCGATCAGGATCCACGGGCATGGCATCGTCCGCGTTCATGCCTAGAGCCGTGGCATTGATCACGATTTCGAAATCGTGCGGATCGGGCGCACCGAACAGCGTTCTGCAGTTGGTTGCGGCGGCCACGGACTTGACGAGGTCGCAAGCGCGACGCTCGTCGATATCGAATATGGTGAGTGTCCTGGCGCCCGCCGATGCGACCGCAAATGCGATTGCTCTGCCAGCGCCACCGGCGCCAACGAGAAGGACGGATTTGTTCGCGGGATCGTTGCCTTCCCACTTCATTCCAAGCACGCAACCCAAGCCATCGAACATGGCGCCGACCCAGCGCCCGTCGTCATCGCGGCGAATGACGTTGAGCGCGCCAACCTGGCGGGCAGTCGGGTGCTGTTCGTCGACAAAGTCCAGCATCCGTTGCTTGTGAGGCATCGTGACGAGCAAGCCGGAGAGATTTCCCATCGCCCGGGCACCCGCGACGAATGCGGGCAGGTCTTCCGCCTTGACCACAAAAGGGACGCAAACCGCGTCGGCCCTCAGCTCGACGAAAAGCTGGTTCAACAGCTCAGGGGACTTTGCTGCTTTCAATGGTTCGCCCACTAACCCATAAAGTCGCGTTGTCCCTGTGATCCGCGGCGCTGGATGCACTTCTTCGTCTGAACTACAATATTTTGGAACAACGTTCCATTTCTTTTGGAATTCTGGGCGTCATGCTCGGGGGATGTCAAGGCTATCTCGGCTATATTTCAGAACATAGTTCCAGTATGGAGGTTTGCATGGCAACGGGCGACATGATGGAGCGCATGCTGGACATCCTCACGCTTCTGGCCGATCAGCCTCAAGGTCTGCCGATCAGCGAAATTTCACGGCAGCTGGACTTGCCCAAGAGCGGCGTGCACCGGCTGCTCTCTGTCCTGGTGAGACGGGGGCTGGCGGCGCAGGACGAGTACAGTCAGCGCTACCGGATGACAGTAAAGCTGGCCGCCATCGGCTTTCGTTTCCTGGCGGCTTCAGGCATCACGGAAATTTGCCAACCATCCTTGGACCGGCTGGCTTCGCGCACCGGCGAATTGGTGCGCCTCGCATTGGTGGAAGGCGACGCGCTGATTTGGATTGCGAAGGCCCAAGGCGCGCTTTCCGGCCTGCGTTACGACCCCGATATGGGACAAGCCGTGGTGCTGCACGCCACGTCGACCGGCAAAGCCTGGCTCGCGACCATGGATGACGCGAAGGCCGTGGCCCTGGTGAAGGCGCGCGGCTTCGTTGTGCCCGCGCGGTTCGGCCGGCCCATCGTGCGCGACGAAAGCAGCCTGCTTGCCGAACTTGCGCTCACGCGCAAGCGCGGCTATGGCACCTCGATCGAGGAAGGCGAGCCCGGCACGTGCGCGGTGGGCTGCGCCATCCTCGACCCTCAAAGCCGGCGCGCGATCGGCACCGTCAGCGTGGCCGGTCCCGTGGCACGCCTTACACCGGACCGCATCGCCGCCATCGCGCCTGACGTGCAGGCCACTGCGGCGGAGATCGCCGATCTGTGGCCGAGCCGCAAGGTGATGGAGGCGACGATGGGGTTGACGCCGCTGAAGGTGTCCAACGCCTAGAGGGGTCGGCGCAGGCGCACCGGTGGTGACAGGCGACGGCAAATGCATAAACGCATGAACGAAAACATGCAGTGCCACTTGGCGCGCGAGCTCGCCGTCGCGCGCCGCACCAATGGGGTCATGGCCGCCCAAGGTCTCGAGGAGCTGAATAACTTCGCCGACGCCTATCGCCTGCAGGAGAGCGTGCGCGTCGAACTCGGCGCCACGGTCGTGGGCTGGAAGCTCGCGCAGCCGCAGGCGGCCGAGGTGATTTCGGCCCCTTTATTCGACATCGGGTGTATGGGTTCCGATGCCTTTCTCGCGGACGCCGCCCTGCTGCGCGACGGCGTCGAATGCGAACTGGCCTTGCGCATAGACCACTCCTTGCCGATTGGCGCATGCACGCGCGACGACGTGATGGCAGCCATAGGCGCGGTCATGCCAGCTTTCGAGTTGCTGTGCAGCCGGCTGCCGGCCAAGTTCGCATCGCCGCGCGAGCATATCGTGGCGGATGGCATGGGTCATGGCGCAGTGGTGCTCGGTGCGCCGTGCGCCGACTGGCGCGGCCTGGACTTCGCCGAAATGCGCGTGACGCTATGGGCCGACGACGCGCCCGTGGTTGAGAAGCAAGGCGGCAATCCGTTCGGGGACCCGGTGCACGCGGTTGCCCTGCTCGCTAACCATCTGTCGGGCCGCGGCCAAACCCTCGCGGCGGGTACTTTCGTGCTCGCCGGTTCGCATACCGGCCTCCATCGCGCGCGGCCCGGCGAGCGGCTGCGCTGTGTTTTCGAGGGGATCGGCCGAGTGGCGCTCAATGTACGGGAACTCGATCCCGCCATATCGAAGGAGCATGGCCATGCTGGCAGGTGAAGGGGCGGTGGCGATCTGGAACGATATCGCCGACGCCGGGCGAGCGCAGTTTTACGACTGGCATCTGCACGAGCACATGCCTGAACGCGTGGGCATTCCGGGCTTTGTGCGCGGGCGCCGCTATCGCGCTGTCGACGCGGCGACGCAGCCGGAGTTCTTTACCCTGTACGAAACCTCGAGCTTCCAGGTTCTCCAGGGCAGCGACTATCTGGCGCGCTTGAACGACCCCACGGATTGGACGCGTGCGGCGACCGCGCATTTCCGAACGACCACTCGATCGCTCACGCGCGTCGTGGCCAGCCACGGCGTGGGCCCGGGGGGCGCGCTCCTGACCGTGCGGTTCGATATCGCGGACGACGCTGTGCACGATGTGGTACCGCGCATCACCTCGGCGCTGGAAGCAGCCGCGCGGCTGCCGCGCGTCAGCGGTGCGCACCTCCTGAGCGCCGATGCTCGCATGTCGCGCCAGTCCACTGCAGAAAGCAAGGATCGCAAGGACCTGCTCCAGCCGGCTCGCTGGGTGCTGTTGCTGGAGGCCTGCG
This sequence comes from Phycisphaerae bacterium, assembly GCA_036505095.1. Taxonomy (GTDB): domain Bacteria; phylum Planctomycetota; class Phycisphaerae; order UBA1845; family UBA1845; genus DASXUA01. Next base: position 324 of record DASXUA010000498.1, on the reverse strand, counting down.
ACGCCGAGGCCTTTGGCCCCGCCCTGACGCTCCTGCGCGATGCCACCGAACTGGGCGAAGCGACCATGGGCCGCTACCTGCATGAACACACACGGCTGAAGACCGCCTGGCAAGCAGGATGATGTCGATCTACTCGAGGCGCAGGTCTTTTCGAATCCCGGTGTCCATCAAGCCGGCGGGCGCGAATCGGCGGAGCAATCGCAGGCGGCGCGCGAGAGCACCTGCCGCATATCGGAGTTTCGGGCTCGGCGCGCTGGCGGCTTCCAGCACAACGTCGGCCACGACTCCGGGCTCTTCTGCGGCCGCCAGCACCTTCTTCATGTG
>DASXUA010000497.1:0-5882 GCA_036505095.1 Phycisphaerae bacterium | reverse complement strand
CCGCCGGCACCCAGCACGTGAGCGCGGATGGCTCTCGTTTCCACACCGAGGACGTCCGTGAACGTGGCATGAGCACCGACGTAATCCGTGTTGTAACCCCACAGCTCCGAATCACGCACCACGAGCGTGTTGACCGCTCCGATACGCCGCGCGGTGGCATCGATTCGCGCGCCGGCCAGGCGCAGCGCGTGAATTTTATGCGGATGGGTCACACTCGCGCCAGCAAAGCCCAGCCATTCGCGCGCCAGGCAGCCCTCGACGAAACGGCCGAATGCTGATTCGTCGGGCCCAAGGAGCAGCGGCAGATAAATGGCATCCATCGCGGCGCGCGCGAAGACGGAGTTGAAGCCCGCCGGCCCGACGGATTGCTGCACGGGATCGCCGACCACGCCGTAGACGCGCGTTTCCCGATCAAGGAGATGGAAACGATAACGGTCGAGCATGTCTGGCAGCGACACTTGTCCCGGCGCGGTGGGCGCCGCATCCGGTGCTGAGGCATACGTGGCGTACGCACCACATTTTCCGGCCAGCACGCGCGCCGCAAGGCCGGCTGCTCCCATGCACACCACGATGCGCCGGTGCGGCCGGGCGCGCACTGCGTCGAGTGCCAGAAGATTGTCAGCGGCGTCATCGGATTGCCAGGCGAGCTTGGCGATGGCCTGCGGACAGGCTGCTTCGATTTCGGCGAGCAGCTTATGGACGTCGGCCGGTCGCCCGCCCAGCTCGTGCTGCGAGACAATCAGCCCCGGCGCGCCCGGCGTAGCCAGACGCGATTGCAATGCTTCCGAAAGCATCTGCCGCGCGCGCGGATTGGCCCGCCATTCACGATATTCAAAATCGATAATGCCCGCTTCAATGCCAGCCAGGCTGGCGAGCAGCGCCAGCCGCTGTTCGGGATCGCCAGAGTAAGCACCGCCGTCACGCACCGGCCGGCACGTGGCGATCCAGCCTCCCGGTGGCAATTCATTACACAGCGCGCGAACGGCAACCGGTTCGAGGTGCGTGAGCGCATCGAGGCGCAATTCGGCCACATCGGCCCCGGCCGACAGCGCCGCCAGTGCGCGTTTGCGCAGCGTCGCGAGATCCTCAGCGGCCACGGAGGCGATCAGTAATGTCATGCGACCACCGCTGTGGAATGTAATCCGAATGCCGTCCGCGGTCAGTCCCCCACCATTCGCGAAAGACGGCGAAAGGTGGGGCACCCATAGATGCTGAACCCTGAACCCCGAACCTCGCCACGGCGAGTCCCTTCGGGACCTGAACCCTTTTGATGTTGCCCCCGGGAAACATCCGCTACGCCACGCGCGGAGATTCGACGGCGTGGCCGGCGCGCGGAAGGCGGCGCAAGTCCGACAGAGGCTGATACTTATGACTCCACGGTGCAACCGATAACGATCGGTATGCCGGGTGGCATCGAAGTTGCCCAATGGGCATCCAGGGCGTCGGGCGCGAGTTCCCGGGGAAGAGCAATCGTGGAGAAGGCCGTCGAACGTCGTGAACATCCCCGAACCAAGCTGCGGCTGCCGGTCGATTGCGTATTGGAAGGCCGCCCGCCGGCCGGCACGGGCAAGCAATCCGACCGCTTGCCCATGCCACCCAGCGCGGAGGCAGTGCATCACGGCCTGACGCTCGATCTGAGTCCGCGCGGCGTTTACTTCGAGACCGATTCGGACGCGTTCGCGTGCGGCATGCGCGTGCGCTTCGATCTCACTGTCCCACCCGGTGAGGGCCATTCCCCCTATCAAGGTCGCATCCGCGGCCAGGGCGAAGTGCTGCGGGTCGAGCCACGACCGCTCAATGCAAATCTCCCTCTCCCACCTGGAGAGCGTCGGGGTGAGGGGCAGCGCTTCGGCGTGGCCGCCCGCTTCAGCGAGCCCGTCGAGTTTCTGTTCTGATTCCGAACGCCAACACCCGGCGAATATTCACGCAGCTTCCGCCGCGGCCAACGCCAATGCTCGCCAGAAGTCCCAGAACGACGTGCTGCGGAACTGCGCTTTCTTTCGTGCACTTCATGACTTCAACCTGTCCCGATTTGGCTACAGATGCCAAGGCACACTCTGCGACGAAAGCCCTTGCGATTCACACCTCGGGGAGTGCGATGTACACTAGCCCGAACCGATACTGCTGCGCGAGGCGCATTTCGCGTCGGGCACAACTGACAGGCGATGGACCATCGTCGGAGGCTGCGAATGATCCTGCATCGAGTCGGCATGCGGCGTTGGGGCGCTGCTCGGACGGTTAGAGCGTCTATTTTCTGTGCCCTGCTCGCGCTGCCGGCGCGGGCATTTGCGCAAAACTGCACTACGCCCGGCTGGCTGCCGGGCGATGGGCTGCCGGGAACTGATGGCAGTGTGTACGCGACGACCGTGTGGGATCCAGACGGCCCAGGCCCGCAGCCGCCATTACTGGTGGCCGGCGGGAATTTCACCATCGCCGGCAACGTACTCGCCAATTGCATCGCGGCCTGGAATGGCACATCGTGGCAGCCGCTTGGCACTGGGACGAACGGCTCGGTGGGCGCTCTGACCGTGTACAACGGCGAGTTGATCGTCGGCGGCGGCTTCACCGGCGCGGGAGGGGTAACCGCTAACCGCGTGGCCCGATGGAACGGCGCGAGTTGGCAACCGCTGGGCACGGGTATGGACTTCGCTGTGAACACCTTGGCGGTGTACAATGGTGAATTGATTGCCGCGGGTTACTTCACCAGTGCCGGCGGCGTGTCGGTCAACTACATCGCGGCCTGGAACGGCTCGAACTGGCATCCACTAGGAAGCGGAACGAGCAGCATCATTTGGTCCCTTGCAGTCTACAACGGCGAGTTGATCGCGGGAGGGCAGTTCAGTACTGCGGGCGGTGTTCCGTCCAATTACATCGCGCGCTGGAACGGTTCGATTTGGCAGAGCCTCGGCAGCTTCATAAGTATTCCGCCGGTGTATGCACTGGGCGTCTTCAATGGAGAACTCATTGCCGCCGGCGGCAATGGGGGTGTGGGTGCGACGGCGCACATTGCTCGATGGAACGGGAGCATCTGGCAAGCACTGGGGTCGGGCATAGACGGTCCGATCTTCGCTCTGACGATGTACAACGGGGAGCTAATTGCGGGCGGTAACTTCGCTACCGCTGGCGGCGTCTCGGCCAGCTGCATCGCCCGCTGGAACGGCGCGAGTTGGAACGGCTTGGGCAGCGGAATGAGCTATCCACCGGTTTTTGCTCTTGCCGTTTTCGGGGAAGAACTCGTCGCGGGGGGCGCCTTCATGAACGCCGGTGGCGTGGGGGCCGTCCGAGTCGCTCGCTGGAACGGTGTGAATTGGCAGCCCTTGGGGACCGGGCTTAACAAGCCGGTCTCCGCCCTAACAGTCTACAATGGCGAACTTGTCGCGGCGGGCTCATTCACCTTTGCCGGCAATACCCCGGCTTATTCGGTCGCCCGATGGGACGGCACAGCCTGGCAGCCGCTGGGGAGCGGCACGAACGGCTACGTCGCCGCGCTGGTTGTATACAATGGCGAGTTGATCGCTGGGGGCTATTTCAGCGTCGCGGGCGGGGTTTCGGCCAATTCGATCGCGCGCTGGAATGGCACGTCTTGGCAGCCGCTGGGGAGCGGGATGGACCCCCACGTTGACGCGTTGACCGTCTATCAGGGCAATCTCATCGCGGGCGGGAACTTTTCGAACGCCGGCGGCCTGAGCGCCAGCGGCATTGCCCAATGGAACGGTACGAATTGGCAGGCGCTGGGCAGCGGGATGAACGAGACCGTGCGCGCGCTGGCCGTTCATGAGAGCAAGCTAATTGCAGGGGGTGCGTTTACTGGCGCTGGTGGCGTAATCGCCAATCATATCGCCCAGTGGGATGGCACAAGCTGGCAGCCGCTGGACGAAGGGCTGGAGGGCGAGGTGTACTCCCTCTCGCAATACAATGGTGATTTGATCGCGGGTGGTTTCTTTTTCAGCTCCATCGCAAGCTGGAGCGGCACGTCTTGGCAGCCGCTGGGGGCAGGAGTCGCCTACGGAGTACTTGCCCTGACGGTGTTCGACGGAGGCTTGATCGCGGGAGGCAGTTTCAACACTGCCGGCGGAGGCCCAGCCCACCACATCGCCCGTTGGAACGACTCAGACTGGCAGCCGCTGAGCGGTGGAACGAACAACGAGGTTCATGCGCTCGCGGCATACAATAATGAGCTGATTGCGGGGGGCCTCTTCACCTCGGCCGGTGATAATGTCTCGGCGTACATAGCGCGCTGGGGCTGTTCGCTGGTCACGATCGCCGACGCGAATCCGCCGCTTGCGAATCCGTACGGCACCGGCGTCGTCCGCGACGTGCTGCAGAATGCGACGGCCGCGCTAGTGCCGCAGGGGATCGGCGTGCCGGGCACACCCGACGAGGGGCCGTACACTTACGCAGCGATTACTGTGACGTTCAGCGGTACGCCCGCGCCCGCGCCAGATGCGTCGAACATCGCAATCACGTGCACCGATATCGCGGGCAACGGGCCGGCTGACTGCCCGAGTGTAGCGAATGTCTCCGGTAGCGGCGTCGGCCCCTACATGATCACGATCAGCGCGCCGCCTCCGCCGCGCGAGTGCATCACGTTCACTTTCTCAGGCACGAGTCCGGGACAGAAGCTGCAATATCAGGTGCTGCCGGGCGATACGAATCTGAATGGAATTGTGAACACGCAAGACCTCCTGCGGCTCGTGCAAAGCATCAATGACGGCACGGCCAATCTCCCAGGCAATCTTGCCCGTTTCGACATCGATCGCAGCGGCGCTGTCAATTCGCAGGACCTCCTACGGCTCGTGCAGCTTCTGAACGGGGCCAACGCGACGCAAGTCTTCAACGGCGCGACGGTGGCGGGATGTCCGTGAAAAATCCCGCACCCGAGTGCTGTACCCTCACCCCGACCCTCTCCCTGGAAGGGAGAGGGAGATAATCGTCCCTCAGGCCGGTTCGCGATCTAATCCGTAGCGTTTCATTTTCTTATAGAGCGTGGTGCGGTTGATCTGCAGGACGTCGGCCGTAAGCTGGCGGTTGTAGTTGTTGGCCCGCAACGCGGCCTCGATGATCCGCTTCTCTGGCTCTTCCAATGCGATCTGCAAAGGCATTGGATGATATTCATGATTCGTCACTGGCGCCGCCGCGCTTTCAACGAGGCGCGCCGGCAGATCGTCACGCGTGATCTGCCGACCCTTGCCGAGCACCACGGCCCGCTCGACGGCGTTCTCCAACTCACGGACATTGCCGGGCCAGGCGTAACGCTGCAATGCCTGTAGCGCCTCATCCGAGAAGCCGAGCAACTCCTTGCGGGATTCGGCCGCGAAGCGCTTCAGAAACGCAGCGGCCAGCAGCGGGATGTCGGTCACGCGCTCGCAGAGCCGCGGCAGCGTGATCGAGACCACGTTGATGCGATAATAGAGATCCTGGCGGAAGCGGCCCGCGGCGACTTCGGCCTCCAGGTCGGCGTTCGTCGCCAGGATCACGCGCACGTCGACCTCCTCGGTCTTGTTGCTGCCGACGGGCTCGAAGCGGCGCTCCTGCAGGATGCGCAGCAACTTGAGCTGCAGCGCGGGCGACGCGGCAGAAATCTCATCGAGAAAAATGGTCCCCTTGTTGGCCGCCTTGAACTTGCCGGGCTTGTCGGCGATCGCGCCAGTGAAGGCGCCGCGCACGTGGCCGAACAATTCGCTTTCGAGTAGCGATTCGGGGATCGCGCCGCAGCTTACCTCCACAAACGGCTTGTCGCGGCGTTCGCTGCGCTGGTGGATGACGCGGGCGACCATGCTCTTGCCGGTGCCCGACTCGCCCTGGATCAGCACGTTGACGCGCGACTCGGCCACGCTTTCGATCAGGTCGAAGACCTTGAGCATCTTGTAGTCGTGGCCCAC
>DASXUA010000496.1:0-3864 GCA_036505095.1 Phycisphaerae bacterium | reverse complement strand
GGATAGCCGCTGATCCCGGAGAACTGGAAGCTGTACCCGGCCACGTAGACCGCCCCCGTTGGATCGACGGCGATCCCGAAACTGTCGTCGTACGACAACGGTCCGCCTAAATACGTGCCGTAGGACAGTTGATACCCGGCCACATCCGTCGGGATGAACTTGAGCACGAAGATGTCTTCCTGACCGTTGAATGACGTGTCATACGCGCCCGGCGACGTGTGGAAGTTGGGCGACGAGGTGCGACCGGTGACGTACAGACTGCCGATGATTGGCTCGGTCGCGACGGCGAAGCCGCGCTCGTCGCCGCTGCCGCCCAAGAACGTGCTGTAAACCAGGTCAGCCGAACCATTGCCGAGCGGCGCGATCACGCTCAGAAAGGCATCCTCCGAGCCGCCGCCGAATGACGGCTGCAGTGCGAACGCCGTGGTCGGAAAGCCGCTGGATTGCCACCACGTCATGCCGGTAACCACCGCGAGCCCGCCGGGGGTGACGGCGATCTCGTAGCAGTCTTCGCGCCCCGTGCCGCCCAGATAGGTGCTGTAGAGCAGGACCGAACCGCTCGAATCGAGCTTCGTGACGAACGCATCTTCCGCGCCGTTGTACGAGGAATCGTAAGCGCCTGCGGATACCGGATAGTTGCTCGATTGCGTGATGCCGGCGATGTACACGTTGTTCTGGCCGTCCAGCGCGATCCCGTAGCCGTAGTCCCAGGCGTTACCGCCGACGAAGGTACTGAAAACCAGATCGGAGTCACCGCCGCTCAGCGGCGCGATTTTGCTGACGAACGCATCCGGAGCGACGTCGAAGTCCGTGTCATACGCGCCGAGCGTGGTGGGATATTGCGGCGTGGTGGTGCGGCCGGTCACGTAGAGATTGCCAGCGCTGTCGGCAACGATATCCTCAGCCCGATTGCTACCCCCGCTGCCGCCCAGAAAGCTGCTGTAGGCCAGACTTGTGAGCGGGTCGATGATCAGCGGCCGGGTGGCATCGTAGGCGCCCAGCGCAAAGCCAACGGTGGTCGCATCCAGGAGCGTGAATCGGCACTCAACGTGGACGGTGCGCGCATCCACCACCTGGTATGCAACTAGCGCGTGCTGAGTCACTTCGCCCAGGCTGGTCGCGAGCACGAGTTCGGCGTTGGAATTCAGGCGAAGACCGTCAGCGCCGTCAAAACGAATGCGGATGACTGTTGGGTCGGCCCCCGGCTGGACGATCAGGTCGTAGCGCGGACGACCGGCTTCAATGCGGAGTCGTCCATCGACGCCGTCGTATAGCTCAGTCCACCGCGCCTCGCGGAAACGATTCACGTGCGTCACCCAACGGCTGGGATCATTTCCGAGAAAATAATTCAGGTAGCCGGGAAGGGGGTCCGCGCCGCAGGCGCCTGCACGGGCCGACGCGCCGCTGAACTCCATCCGCACGATGTGCCCGGTTCGCCGCGCCGGCCGGCCAGTGATATCCATTTGCCGAGGCAGTGGAGATGCGCTGCTCCCCTGCCGCCACAAGACGTAGTAGTCGAGCGTCATTCCGGCAGAGGTCACCCAGACATCAAGGCCATTCAGCGGCGCGAGCAGGCGCGCCTCGGGGTCCCACTGCCCCTGGTTCGCGATGAAGGCCTCGCGGCTGGGTGGCGGCGCTATACTCTTGGCGTGGCCGCCCTGCGCCCGTAAGTTAATAGTTGTGAACACCAGGAGTGCCGTCAGGATTCCATGGGCGAGCCTCATGCTTCCGCTCCTCGGTGCAGGAATGGGGGGTCGATTCGCGACATTCCGCCGCAATCGAGTAGCATCAAAGTAACAGCCAAAGCGATGCCAAGCAATCCGAAGACCGACGCGTCCCGCGGCAAACTCAGTACTCCAACCAGCCATGAGGCGCCGCGCGCGGCCCGGCCGGCGCGCTTCGTGGCGGGCTCGGTCTTTCTCGTTATCGGGCTGGCAGCCACGCTCATGCTGGTTCTGGAACATCTGGGAGGTCTTAGCCTGCCGGGCTGCGGCCCGGGCAGCGCGTGTGCGCGGGCCGCTGCGAGCGTATGGGGAAGAGTGCCCTATCTGAACTGGCCGGTATCGTTCGTGGGCTGCGCGTACTTCAGCGCAATGCTTGTGGCGTGGTTGCTTCACCGTGGCGGGGTCTCACCGGCATTGCGCTATACGGTGCGCGCCGGTGCGCTGGTGTCGCTCGGTTACGTGATCGTCATTTTCGCCGGCCGGCACCTGTGCCCCTACTGCCTCGTGACGCATGCAGCGAACTTCGCGTTCTGGTTCGTCGCGGAGCGCGCGCCGCGCTCCACAACCTGCACCTGGCGGCAGGCCAGTGCCGCACTGCTCATGTTCGCCGCCACAACAGTGGTATTGGCGGTTATCCAAGCGCGTCACGCGCTGCAGGCGCAACAGGCGGCGGAATCCGCACTGGCCGAGTCGACCGCGAAGATCATCGCCGCCAGCAAACATCCGGCGGGCACCCAGCCGGCAACGATCTCACCAGTACCGGAGACGAAACCGTCGGAGAGGCCATCCGGAAGCCAAGAGGCGGCAGCGTCGCCCGTCGTGGGAGGCGCGCCGGCCACAAGTCCCGGCGCTACCGTCAATAGTCAGGCCGCCGCCATCAGTACGCAGCCCGCGCCGCGCGGCTTCACCAGCCGCTATCGCCTGGGGCCGGAGGCGGCGCCGATCCGGCTGGTCATTTTTTCCGACTATCAATGCAAGGACTGCAAGCGCATCGAGGAGGAAGTGCATCAGCTTCTCACCACGCGCGGCGATGTGTCACTCTCGGCCAAACAGTTTCCGATGTGTGTGGATTGCAATCGCATGTTCAGCAAGCAGGTGAATCCACATCCGAACGCCTGCTGGGCGTCGCGGGCGGCCGTGACCGCGGCCATGCTGCGCGGCAACGACGGCTTCTGGCAGATGCATTGGTGGCTGTTCGCGCATGAAGGCGGATTCACGCGGCCGGAGTTGGAGGCGGCCGTGAAGGAAATGGGCTACGACGTGACTGAGTTCACGACGATCATGTCGAGCGAGCAGACGGTCAAGCCGGTGCAGGAGGACATCGAGGAGGGCGTCGCGCTGGGCCTGCACTTCACGCCGATGATCTTCATCAATGGCGTCGAGTTGAAGGGTTGGAACGCCCCCGAGGCCGTGACACGCGCCGTGGAAGCGTTGGCGGCGACGAACCCGCCGCCCGCGACGGCCGAGAACGATCACCCGGCCTCCGCGGCTGAGAAGTTCATCGCTGATTGGCGTGAGCAGAAGGTCGTGCGGCTGCCGCCCGACGAGCACCCGCGCGTGCGCGGGCCGGCGGACGCGCCGGTGACGGTCGTGATCTGGGGCGATTACCAGGACCCGTTCAGCGCCGCAGCGGACAAGATTATTCGCGAGTTGGTCGATTCGCGCAGCGATGCGCGCTATGAGTTCCGGCACTTCCCGTTCGACAAGCTGTGCAATCCGAAGATTCCGGAGCAGGTTCACCCGCAGGGTTGCCTGGCCTGCCAGGCGGCCGAGGCGGCCGGTGTGCTCGGCGGCGACGCCGGTTTCTGGCAGATGCACGAATGGTTGATGCAGAATCGCAAGGACCTCGACGAGGCGAAGATCCTGGGTGCGGCCGTGCAACTCGGGTTCGATCTCGATGCGTTCAAGAAAGCCATGGTCGACCCGCAGGTACCGACGGCCGTCATCGAGGACATCAACGCCGGCTACGCCATCGGCCTGCAGAGCATTCCGCTGATCATCATCAACAACAGGTTCGTGCCGCGCTGGCAGCGCGAAGGCGACAACGTGCTGGAGCGGATCGTCAATGACGCGAGCGCGAAATGAGCCAGCGGTTCGATCTAGCGGTTTCCGATTCTCGGTTCGGGTGAGGCTTTCAGAA
>DASXUA010000495.1:0-6709 GCA_036505095.1 Phycisphaerae bacterium | reverse complement strand
ATAATCACCGTAGGACGCCGGGTCGGCGAACCAGCCGCCGAAGCCGACCATGGCGCGCTCGGCCGCCGCCCGATCCTCAGCGCACTCGCTGGCGGGAAAGCTGTAGGCCATGTTCAGGGCGAACGAGATCTTTCCGTCGCGCGGCTGCAACGCGCGATAACGCGCGACCGCGTAGGCGTGGGCGCGCATCAGGTTGTGCCCAGCGCGATAGCCCCACCTGCGGTTCGTGACGCCGGGCGCGTGGGCGCCGTGAAAATAGCCGCCATCGACGGAGCACCACGGTTCGTTCAGCGTGAGCCAGAACTTCACGCGATCGCCGAGGCGCTTGAACATCAGCTCGGCGTAGTCCGCGAAGAGGGCGGCACTGTCGTCATGCAGCCAGCCGCCGATCTCCCGTTGCAGCGCCGTCGGCAGGTCCCAGTGATAGAGCGTCACGACCGGCTCGATGTTCCGGGCGCGCAAGCCATCGACCAACCGGTCGTAGAAATCCAGTCCGCGCTGGTTGACCGCGCCGTACGCCTGCGGCATGACGCGCGACCAGCTTATGCTGAACCGATAAGCGTTCAGATTGAGCGTGGTCATCAGGTCGAGGTCTTCGCGCCAGCGATGATAGTGGTCGCAGGCCACGTCCCCGGTTTCGCCGTTGGCGGTGGTGCCGGGCGCGTGGCAAAACTCATCCCAGATGCTCGGTCCGCGCCCATCCTGGCCGGCCGCACCCTCGATCTGATAGGCGGCCGTCGCCGCCCCCCACAGGAAACCGTCTGGAAACCGGAGCACTTTCCGAACCCTCTACCCAATGCAAGCCCAGATGTAGCAGCCACTTGCGGTCGAGCCGCCGTGCCGGGGCCGCTTCAAACGAGCGTGCATCGCGGCCAACCCCAGTATAGCTCAGCCTGAAAGCGCTTGCAATCGTCTGAGCCATTGGCTATGTTAACACTTGGGGAATGGGATAGAGAGTCGGATGCGAGGCGGCTCGCGCCGAACCGTTTCTTTCTGCGCGAAGGAGGGTTTTCCATGAAAGAAGCGCGCAGCTTCACACTGCTCTCTGTCACCCTGGGGCTGGCCACGAATGCGCTGGCGCAGCTACCGAATGGGGCGGCCATCTTTCCTCGCGAGTTCAATGACGATTCCGACTCCATCCTCACGATTGTGAACAACTACCCGGCGCTGATCAGCTTCGAGGATCGCATGCTCGATGGCGACGGCATGGGCGGCGAGTTCGCGAATCGCCATGTATGGCGCTTCTCGCAGGACGGCGGCATGACGGCCATGACGTTCGGGCCCAGTAGCTCCTTCAACACCTCTTTTGACGTGACGATCACGGCCGACAGCACGATCACGCCCCGCAAAGAAGCCGGATTTCTGGTCGACAACGGTGACTGCGCCGTTGCCTGCGCGGGCCAGGGTCAATTTATCGTCAACAGCGACGCGCACGAAGTCGTCGTGTTCGGCGGCGGGTTCCCGTTCTTCGCGTTCCCGCCCACTTACGACGTCGGCGAAACGGTCCGGCTGGGGCTGACGTATTTCCTCGACGTCGATGGCATGGGCAAGGTGCAGTATAGCGCCCAGTTCATCAATCCGCCCGGCCCGCTGCTCATGAGCCCGATCCTGACGATGGACAATGTCGAACACGTGCTGCTGGCTGGCAGCCGCGTCGGCGGATACGGTCAGTTCAATATCCAGGTGGGCAACCCAGAGAATGGAGCGACAGCGATCTTCGGCAACATCACTTTCGTGCCAGAGCCGTCAAGCTTGATGCTTCTGGGCTTCGCCGGCCTGGTCGGGTTGCGCCGCAGAAGGCATTAGCGCATCGACGAGACTGATGCTGTTGCGTTTGGCACGGGCTTCCGATCCAGGCGGCATGGGCAGGGTGACCATGCCAGCCAAGCGGCGGATGCCAACGTGGCCGCGCCGACCACTAGAGGCGCGGGTTTCCGGAATTACGAAGGTTGACAGTCGGTCTGGCGACGATAGGATATCAGATGCATTGAAAGCGCTTTCAATGCTGTCCCTTTGAGGGAGATCGTCATGTCCGCCAGAGCCTTCCCATCCCGCCGCGGCCAAGTGCGGGCCTTCACGCTGATCGAGTTGCTGGTCGTCGTCGCCATCATCGCGCTGCTGATCGCGATCCTTCTCCCGTCCCTGAAGAAAGCACGCGACCAGGCCAAAAACACTGTATGCAAGACGAATCTGCACGCGCTTGGCGTCGCCATCCATACGTACGCGTCCGACAATCGCGATCACATCCCCTGGATCCCGGGTAATCCAGTCATACAGGGCGGCCAGATCGTTGGCTATAACTTCCCCTTCCGGCAATACCACCAGATCATCCGTTTGTTCAAATACTGCCCGAACCTCAAGACCTTCATCTGTCCGATGGCCAACTCGGGGGGGACTAAGGGACGAGTACCTTCACTGACCGGTCCGCGCACCGTCAAGGGTTACGCGGAAGGTGTGGCAATGCCGGGGCTGCCGGGACCGATCAGTTACTACACAGTTGTGCCGGCCGACTCCAATTTCGATCCGGCCCAATTTCCGGGTCTGGCGCCGGCCGAGATCTACACCGAATACTGGTTCAACGACTGGAATATCGGGGCCAGCCAGCCTGGTGGACTTGCGATTCCGGCGATCAGCGGTCAAACGCTGACCGGGATTCGATATTCCTCCTACGCGGTGATGCTGATGGACGCTATCGATTGGAACCCGCGGCATAACGGCCGCGAGAACATCTGCTTCGTCGACGCGCACGTGGAGTCGATCAAGGAAGTCAACTACTTTGACGTCAACGGTTCGGCCAACTACGCGGCCGCCAAAGATAAGGACGCGTTCGGCAATCGGCCGTACTGGTGCTGGGGTTTGGGCGAAAACATCGTCGGGGATTAATCGCGCCCGCCTATGTAGCGTCGGGCCTCGTGCCCGGCGCCGCGGGGAGGTTAATTGGCGCGGCGCGCCGCCCACAAGGGGCGACGCTACACGCTTTGGGTGTATTGTCGCGGATTTTGAACGCGGAGGAGAACCATGCGAAGCATGAGATATGCGCCGGGGTTGGCGGCGCTGATCGTTGGCCTTTCCACGGGAAACCTGTTCGGAATCATCACACTGCTTAATGGAAGCTTCGAGTTCGGGCCGGGACCGAATTCGCCCGACCCGATGATTCCCGCCAACTGGACGCGCTTCGGTCCGACGGTCGAGCGTTCGGCCGAGGCGAACCTGACGCCGCCGGGTGCGGGCCATTCGCTGAAGGCCTTCGCGAGCGATCCGACGGTCGGTGCGTTTCAGGAAGTAAACGCCAGTCCCGGGCAGTCGGTGACCATCACGGCCAGCTTGGACACGCGCGCCAGCGATCACATCGGCGGCAGTGCCGACGCCGGCATCGTCCTGGAGTTCCATGACGCGGCCGACAACGTGCTGTCGTCCGGCCAGCTTTTTCCGCTGAACGCCGGGTCGCCGCCCGATACGTGGATTCCGGCTTCGGTCGGCCCGCTGGTCGCGCCGGCCGGCACGACCAAGGCCCGCTTCGTGTGCCTGTGGGAGACGAACGGCAGCGCATCGGGATCGGCCTATTGGGATGGCTGCACGCTCTCGATCAACGGCGGCGCCAACCTGCTGCTCAACGGGAATTTCGAAACCGCCGCGATGGGAACGCAGAGTCCGTTCGGCATCGACAATTGGACGGGCTTCAATGATCAAGAGAAGTCGGCCGAGATTGCGTACGACGGCAACTTCAGCCTCAAGCTCGGGCCGGGCGCGCCGTTCTCGGGCGCCTATCAGGACTTTGGAACCCTGCAGGCCGGGGATCGCGTATGCCTGACGGCCCGCGGCATCACGCGCTCGTCGAATCCGCTCACGGGCTCGGCGCAAGTCGGAATCAAACTCGAGTTCTTCTCCACCACGATGGTCCCGCCGCCGGTGGAGACGTTCCCGTTCAACGATTCGACGCCGCCCGATGTGTGGCTGCTGACTCCGCTTAACGTGACCGTTCCGGCCGGCATCACCATCGCGCGCATCGTGTGCATCTATAACAGCAACTTCTTCGGAAGCGGCGCGGTATACTATGACTCGGCCTCGGCGATTCGCGGCAGCAATCCCGGCAATAACGTGCTGGCCAATCCCAGCTTCGAGAGCGGCTTCGGCGGATTCAACGGCATCGATTTCTGGACGGAATTCAACACGCCGGGACAGTCGTCGGCGGAGCTGAGCATCGGCGAGGTGCCGCCCTTCGATGGCTTGCGCACCATGAAAGCCACCGGCACCGCCATCGCGGGCATCTATCAGGAAATCCAAGTCACGCCCGGCGAGACTCTGGACGCATCGGTCTATATGCGGACGCCATCGACGAATCACATCATGAACTCGGCCGCCGGGCTGAAGATCGAGTGGTTCCCGGGCACGATCCCGGCGAACATCGAGCAGTTCACGCTGAACGCCGGCTCGCCGCATGATGTTTGGATTCCGCTGAAGATCGACTTCACCATGCCGCCCAACACCGGCGCGGGGGCGCGCTTCACGAACCTCTACGCGCGCGGTGCGAACGGCGCTGGCAACGCCTTCATGGACGCCTGCAACGTCGTGCTCAACGCCGGAGATGGAGATCAGGACAACGACGTCGACTTACGCGACTTCGCCATTTTCCAAGGTTGCTTCGCGCCCACGCCGCCCTATTCCGGATTCCTCTGCGCGCGGATGGATAGCGACTGCGACGACGACATCGACCTGATCGACTACCAGGAGTTTCAGGCCGCGTTTCACGGGCCGCAGTAACCGAACTGCGGTGTTTGTGCGCGCAGCGCCGCCCTGGCTAGCGTTTGAATGGCGCCTTTGCAGGGTCTGGCGGGAACCCGTCCAGCTTGCGACGATCGTAATGTGGGAAATCTCCCTTGAGCGCGGAGTCGTCAAAGAGCACGGGCGGGTAGATTCCTATCAGTGTCGAGTCATCAGCGGATACCTCGAGCTGGCCGTCCCAGATTTCGAAACAGTCTAATGAACGGCCCGCCGCCTCGCGGGTTGCGCGTAACACAATGCGGCGCATCTTCGATCGTGCGAAAATGGCTCGCTCGGTCGTTCGATGAACGAGGGCAGCGCCACGCACCCCTTTGAACCAGCTAACTGTTCCCAGCGGAATTTCAGCATCCGCTGTCACGGCCAGAACATCGAATGCCAGACCCATAGGCGCCGGCGTATCGAGGTACAACTCGAATGGCATGAACGGAAGCAGGGCGAACTGGGGCTGCTGTACGCGAATATTCCCTTGTAGTATTGGGACGACTGAGCTGTCGGAGGTGAGACTGATCGGGTCCGCTTCTGTATCGGATCGGACTTGGATGATTCCGTCAAGCGTAATCTCCTGCTTCCAGCCGCGCGTGCCCGAAACGCTGCCCGGCAGCCAATCGAGCACCTGCTGTTCGATAACGCAGCGCACGAGATGCTTGCCCGGCGACGGCAAATCGCCCTGGCTCACCAGCCGCAGTGGCCCAGCGTTCGGAACCGCTCCGCGACCCCATAAGCTAGGTTCGGCGCGCCAGCTTTTTAGTTGGCCGTCGATCCGCAACGACTTAATCCGCATGCTGAATGCGCCTTCGTAGAGCGCCAGCCCACGGTCCTGCGGTTGCGCTTCGAGGACAAACCAGTCATCCTGCCTGATGATCGGTCGCACGAGGAGTTTCATCGGCGCCAGGTGACTGTAGAACCGATCGCGGTCGCCGGTAGACAAACCCCCGCGCACGTGGATCGCATCCAGCAATTTGGCCCAATCAAGAACGTGCAGCGCCGTAATCGTTGCGCCGTGCTTGGCGAGCGCAACCTCAATGATGCGCGGCCACTCAGTTACTCCGAGCTTGCCCGCCGAGATCCGTCGGATAATCTCCGCGAGCGCCTTGGGATCGTCGGCCTTGGCCATCCACAGCAGCGTACGGACCGGGCAGTGGGTATACCAGTCAACATTCCGCAGACGCCCGAGAGCCAGCGCGCCAAGTCCCGTCAGCGCCGGCAGCAGCAGCAGCGCACCGGCCGTGATTGCTGCCGCTCGGCGACGGCGCTTTCCGACGACAATTGAGCGCGCCGTCAGAGTCGCGCCGCATTCCGGGCAGCGCTCGCCCTGTGCCCCTGTCAGGTTGTATCGGCATCGGCGGCAGTACGGGTCGGTTCCAACGCGGCGCCCTGCCAGGCCCCAGGTGAGCATGCCCGCACCGCCCAGTACGACGGCGAGCAGCCCCCACACCAGTGCGAGCGAATCGAAGATGACCATTTGCCCTGCCTCACTCGCAGCGCCGCGAACGCACCATGCGCGCTCGACAAGCTGCAACCGCACGCCCCAGAGGAGATATGCGCCTGACCGCTGGCGATTTCATTCGATCAGTACTTTTTACGTTCGCAGGGCTCTGGAGGTTTCCGAATCTCAAGCCGGTCGATAATGCTCCTGGCTCTTATCGCATCGCTGGCGCGGACGATGAGCCGGATGGGAAGGACGCCCGCGTAACCGGCCTGCAGCGCTCCGTCGAGCATGCAGCGAATGCCGCTGGCCTGCAGCGCGTTACGCAGGTATTCGGCCGCGAAGGGATTTGCGGTTGAGGCCACGGTCACGGTCTGCGGCGCGGGCCTCCGCGAAAGAGCCCGAACGGAAAGCACCAGCAATGGAAGAACGCCGACAAGGATAACCGGCAGCATGAATTGTAGCTGCGCACCGGTCGCGAATTGCCGTATCCACGCCGGG
>DASXUA010000494.1:0-10165 GCA_036505095.1 Phycisphaerae bacterium | reverse complement strand
CCTCGCTTTGTTTAGAAGGGCGGAGCCTGTAGTATCAAGCTCGTCCAGCAATCGGCGATGATGTCGACGGACTTCGTGATCTCTGCCGGCTCATGTGCCCGCGATGAAACGCCATGACACCATCGATTCAAGACACATGTGAGGAGGTGGCGCGCTGGACTGAGGCCCGTAATGCAGACAGTGCAAAGCGCCTCATGGTCTTGGCAGAAGTCTTGAGGCATCATCATGATCAGCCGGACATCGATGCACGCACGCGGGGCGGGGCGGCGGCAGTCATCTGGTCACTATTCACCAAGCCGATGATGCTGCACTCACTGGGGTGGCCCGACCTGTGCGTGCTTGAGGTCTATGGGTTAGTGGAGTACTTCAGCAGGCGCGATCTGGGGCAGTTGCTCGAAGCCTTCAAGGCGCAGGGCAGATCCCACCCGTGGCTCGAAAAAAAGACTGCGGCCTGGTTGAAGAACAAACAGCTTGACCAGCTTGCGAAAGTGGGACAAGCGCTTGGCGCGTGGAACGCGAAGGACGTGAAGTTCCTACAGGAACTGACGAAGCTTCGGGATGCCCTTATTCACAAGAGGGCTGACTGGCTTGCCCATCGCTGGGGTGCGGGTTCAATGCACGTTCTGGGTATCGATCATTTCCTGCAGGAACCCGAAGCAGCCGAGGTTCAGAATGTGGACCGCCTGCTTTCCGACGCAGATTCCGCGCAAGCAATTTCTGACGCAGTATCGGTGCTTGTCTCGCTCTCCGAGGCATGGCAGCGAACCAGAAACGAATCGGGATAGCCGGGTAGGGACCTGTGAGCACTCATATGACACTGTATGGGCGGGCGGTTGATAATCGACCGCGCCGATGATTGAATCTAGACCACTTGGCGACTGACAATCACCAGAAGACCAGCAGGACAGCTCTTGGCAATTGTTTGCCTTTCTCGGGGCTAAACGCAAGAATAGTTCCGGAAGGATCGACTCTATGTCAATCACGGAAACCGGACATATCGTGTTGGACGAGCGCGGCATCCCCTGGATCGACGGCACCAACGTCAAGGTCATCGAGGTCGTGCTTGACAAGCTGGCGCACGGCTCCAGTCCGGAGGAGATGCATCTGCAGTACCCGCACCTCAGCGTGGCACAAATCTGCGCCGCGATGACTTGGTATTACGATCATCAGGTTGAAATGGATGCGGATATCGAGCGCGGTCTTCAGGAATACCGTGCGCTGCGTGACGCGGGGGGTGAGTCACCCGGGCGCAAACGGCTTCGGGAGCGGGGTTCGCGATCGTGAGCGTCCGGTTCTTCGTGGACATGCACGTGCGGCGCGAGCTCGTGGTCGGTCTGCGGCTCCGCGGTGTTGAGGTTCTGACGGCGCAGGAAGATGGTTCGGATCGTCTCGCTGACGACGCCTTGCTCAATCGCGCTCTCTTCAGTCAGGACGAGGACCTTATCAGAGAGGCCGTTCGCTGTCAGCGCGAGGGCACCACCTTCACCGGATTGATCTACGTTCACCAACTAGCGATCACGATCGGGCAGTGTGTGCGCGACCTCGAACTCATCGCCAACGTATACGAGCCCGAGGACCTTATTAACCGCATCGAATATCTTCCGCTCAGATGACGGCCCCCGAGCGGTTCGCGCGAACGAGTGGCGGGGCGTGGGGGACCCGGTTCGGCTGGTTGACAATCGTCCATTAGCTGGTTGATTTTCAGCCAGACAGCGGATATATATCAACCATGATCGCGCGACATCTCGGTCTTCGACTGGTACAGGCTCTCGGGCGCGCGCCAGTCGTGCTGTTGCAAGGTGCTCGGCAAACCGGCAAGAGCACGTTGGCGCGCGCGTTGACAGCCGGTCAGCATCCCGCCCGCTATCTCACCTTCGATGACGCGGCGCTACTCTCCGCGGCGCAGCATGATCCGGCCGGCTTCCTGTCGAGATTCGAGGGTCCGCTGGTTCTGGACGAGGTGCAGAAGGCGCCGGAGTTGTTCGTGGCCATCAAGTTGAACGTGGATCGCCGGCGCACAGCCGGGCGATTCCTCTTGACTGGTTCGGCCAATGTCTTGTCGCTGCCACGGCTTTCGGATTCTCTCGCTGGACGCATGGAGATTCACACCCTTTGGCCCTTGTCGCAGGGAGAAATTGAGGGGCGCCGTGAGGGCTTCATCGACGCCGTCTTTGCTGAGAATTTCAAGCTTCCAGCGAGCCGCGCGGCGCGCGCCGATTTGCCCGACCGCCTGCTACGCGGTGGGTATCCGGAGATTGCCCGGAGCGATTCGCAGGAGCGCCGTAGTGCCTGGTTCAGCTCTTACGTCACGACCATGCTGCACCGCGATGTCCGCGATCTGGCGGGGATCGAAGGCTTGTCTGAGCTGCCGCGCCTGCTGTCGCTGCTGGCGACGCGCGCCGGATCGCTGCTCAATTTCGCTGACATTGCCCGCGGACTGTCGATGCCGCAAACGACCTTGAAACGGTATTTTGCATTATTGGAGGCTACCTTCCTGGTGCAGCCGCTGCCCGCGTGGTTCGCGAATCTAGGCCAGCGACTCGTCAAGTCACCCAAGCTCTATCTGAACGATTCGGGATTGCTGGCACATCTGCAGGGCGCTGACCGCGAGCGTTGGTCGGCTGATCCGCTACTGAGCGGACCCATACTGGAGAACTTCGTAGTGATGGAACTGCGCAAGCAGGCTACTTGGAGCCGCATCCGCCCCGAATTATTTCATTTTCGTACTCCAGCCGGACGCGAGGTTGACATCGTGCTGGAGGCACGCGGCGGTCGACTCGTGGGGATCGAGGTCAAGGCAGGAGCGACGTTGTCGTCAGCCGATTTCAAGAATCTGCGCATCCTGCAGGAGCTGACCGGCCGTCGCTTCCGGCGGGGAGTTGTTTTCTATACCGGGTCCGAACCGATTCCCTTCGGCCACGACCTGTTCGCGCTGCCGATCGAGAATCTCTGGGCCATCGCCGAGCAAGCCTGATTCGCGTTCCGTGCGGCGCGAGCGGAAATCGGAAATCGACAATCGGAATTGGGTCTTCTACAATCCCCGCCCTATGCTCTGGAGCGAATTCTTCATTCCGACGCTCAAGGAAGTGCCGTCCGATGCGGTCGTGCCGTCGCATCAGCTCATGCTGCGCGCGGGGCTGATCCGGCAGGTGGCGGCCGGGTCTTATTCGTATCTGCCGCTGGGGTTTCGCGTGCTGCAGAAGGTCGTGCAGATCGTCCGCGAGGAGATGAACGCGGCCGGCGCGATCGAACTGCTCATGCCGGCCATGCAGCCGGTTGAATGGTGGGAGCAGACCGGCCGCACCACCGCGATGGGTCCCACGCTGATGCGCCTGCCCGACCAGCCCTGGCGCAAGGGCACCGTACTGGGCCCGACGCACGAAGAGGTGATCACGGAGATCGTCCGCGCGTATATCAACAGCTACAAGCAGCTCCCGATCAACCTCTACCAGATTCAAACCAAGTTCCGCGACGAGGAGCGGCCCAAGAGCGGCGTGCTGCGGACGCGCGAGTTCCTGATGAAGGACGCGTACAGCTTCCACACCGACAAGCTGAGCCTCGATGAAGGCTACCGCAAGATGTACGACGCCTACTGCCGCATCTTCGCGCGCTGCGGATTGCCGTACATCGCGGTGGAGGCTGAGTCCGGGCCGATTGGCGGCGACGCCTCGCACGAGTTCATGGTCGTTACCGAGGCCGGCGAAGACTACATCGCCCGCGCGGCGGATGGCTCCTACGCCGCGAACCTCGAACGTGCCGTGCCGGCAGCGATCGCTGATTCAGGTCCGGGGCAAGCTGAAGCCCTGCGCGAAGTGCACACGCCCGGCTTTACCACGATCGAGCAGGTCTCCAAGTTCCTCGGCTGCCGCCCGCAGGACATGATCAAGACGATCATCTATCGGGTCGAGCCGGGTGGCATGGCTTCACGGCGTGAGCCGGGTAGCCGTGCGGAGACTTCGGCATGCATACCCGCTGCGCGTGAAAGCATGCCACCCTCAACCGTCGCCGTCCTGGTGCGCGGCGATCACGAAGTCAACGAGTCCAAGCTGCGCCGCGTGCTGGACGCGCGACCCGAACTGGCCGATCCCGCCCTCATTCGTCAACTCACCGGCGCGGAAGTTGGTTTCGCCGGGCCGGTCGGGCTCAAGGCGCGCATGATTGTCGATCAGGCCGTCACGGTGATGCACAACGCCATCACAGGCGCCAACAAGACGGATTATCACCTCATGGGTGTCAATCCCGGCCGCGACTTTCCTCTGAGCGGAGCGGATATCATCATGGCCGATGTCCGCTTCGCCGCGACCGGCGACCGCGCGCCGAACGGCTCACCGCTCGTATTCGAAAAGTGCATCGAAGTCGGCCATGTCTTCAAGCTCGGAACCAAGTACTCGGATTCGATGAAAGCCCATTTCCTCGACGAGCACGGCGCCGCGCATCCGCTGATCATGGGCTGCTATGGCATCGGCATCAACCGCATCATGGCCGCTGCCATCGAGGCCGGTCATGACGACGCCGGCATCTGTTGGCCGCTGTCGATCGCGCCTTTCGCCGTCATCATCCTCGCCCTCGACCTGCGCGAGGAACAGGTCATGTCCGTTGCGCGGAAGCTACACGACGACCTCACCGCCCGCGGCATCGACGTGCTGCTCGACAATCGCGACGCGCGCCCCGGCTTCAAGTTCAAGGATGCGGACCTGATCGGCATACCCATTCGCATCACGGTGGGCAAGAAGGGTCTGACCGACGGCGTGGTTGAACTGAAGCAGCGCCGCGCGGCCGAGGTGATCCGAATCGCGCCGGAGAGCGTGGTGCAGCGCGTGCTGGAACTCATGCAGCGCGGCGGCTAAGTAGAAAGGCAGAATCACTCACCTGGGTGGCCCGCCGCGGCGGGCACCGCGCGCATGTCCGCCGCAGGCCGATCCGCCGTGGCGGACTTACCCGCTGCGCGTGAAAGCATGCCACCCGCACCGCGTCAATGCACCGCGCTGGCCCGCCGGGCCGCCGAGCGCAGGTTCGCCGCGCCCGCGAGTTCCACGTTGAAGGCCGGCATCTCCGGCGGCGGGATGGGTACGGAAAAATCCGGCCGCGGCGTCGGAGCCGCCGGCTCCGTTCGCGGCGCTGGCGGTGAAGCGTCACTCCGGCGGTCCTGCCGCCACCAGTGGTCGACGATCGCCTCGATGTCGCAGGTGTGCGTGGCATCGGACCAGTGCCGGAAGAAGTCCACGTCGCCGCTGTCGGGCGTGCGCCGCGGCAGATCGATCAGCGTGCGCAGCGGCATCAGCACGGCGTCGCCGATGACGAAGCCTTCGCCGGGCCGCATGATCGGCAGCATCTTGATCAAACCGGCGAAGTGGTCCGACACCACCCGCGTGACATAGGTCTGGTCATCCGGGTTGTTGAGCCGCATGCAAATCATGCTGTTGCATTGGGCCAGCACGGTTTCCGACAGCTCCGACGGCCGCTGCGACACGATCATCGCCGAGACGCCATATTTGCGGCCTTCCTTGGCCACACGCTCCACCGCCACCTTGGCGAATGAGCGCCCGCGCTCGACGCGCGGAATGTAGTTGTGCGCTTCCTCATACACCAGCAGGATCGGCTGCCGCAGCGCGACCGGCGTCCAGAAGTTCAGGTCGAACAGCAGGCGCGTGACGACCGCGACGGTGACGTCCACGATATCGAATGGGATGCCCGACAGATCGATAATCGTCAGGTTCTTGCGCGGCGTGCCGCGGCCCAGCATGATGCGGATCAGGTGCGAAATCATGTTGGACATCTGCCCGGCCGTGTCTTTGGCGGTTAGGTATTCGCGGAAGCAGCGCGACTGCCGCGCGTGCTCGATCGGCCGCAACAGGAACTCGTAGCGGCGGTCCGAAAGCCGCGTCTCCATCAGTTCGATCATCCCGAACAACTTGCCGAAATACAGCGGGTGCGGCGTCTCGCCCTCGGGATTGCCGCGGTTGAACGTGCAGCGCTGCTCGCGCATCAACTGCTGCTGCTCAGCGGGCGGCAGCGAACGCAGCGCCAGCTTGGCGAACGCCAGGTGCTCGTCGTTGAGGACGAAGCGCGCCTCGTTCAGGTTCTCTGCGTAGCTCTTGAGCTTCTCGAGCGAGAAGTAGATGGGCGTGTCGACCGTCAACTGGCGCGTCAGCCCGAGCTGGCGCGCCGCATCGCGTTTGAATTCCAGCAGCGCCATGCGCAGGAATGCGATCTGGCTGGTGACGTGCACTGGGTTGGCCATATCGACCAGCAGTGTCTCGAGTTCGTCATAGCGCAGCAGCCAGTAGGGCACGACCAGATCGTCCACCCCCAGGCAGGTGACGTTGGGCAGCGGCTGGCCCTGATCGTCGCTGAAGGCCTTGCGGTATTCGCCGTGCATGTCAAACAGCACCACCTGCGCGTCCTTGAGCGCCACCACTTCCTGGAGGATTTTGGCGGTCGTGCAGCTCTTGCCGGATCCACTGTTCCCCAGCACGGCCACGTGCTTGGCGAAGAACTCACTGCCCAGCACGCGCACGGTGAATTCGGTGTTCATGGCGAAGCGGCCCAGCGCGAAGCTCTTGGGATAATCGCCGTCAGGCCCGCCGGCGCGCTTGGCCAGTAACTGGTCGAAGCTGCCGAAGATCTGCTCGAAGTCCTCGTGGATCGCGATCCAGACGTCGTCGCCGACCACGGGGGATTCATTCACGCCGCGCGTAAACCGTCCATTGCGGATTTCGCCCAGGAGCTGGCAGTGCATGATGACTTGCGGCTCGACGTCCACCACCGTCAGCTCCTGGCGGCCGATCGAGGTTACGAAGCCGACCAGCGTGCGCTCGTTCATCGGAACCGTTACGTATGAGCCCATCTGCCCGATGCGGTAGGCGCGGCCCTGGTGCTCCAGGTCCAGGTCGCGCACCGTCAGCACGACCTCCATTTCACCGCTGTGCACGCGAATCACATTGCCGATTTTGAGTGGGTTCATCCGGTCATCCCCGTCAGAACCCCCCACGCTAGTGGGGGGTGACTGTTGATCGCTTGATACGCTCCGTGGCACACGCCGCCCTTGCGGGCGGGGTTCTGAGTATCCCCACGATAGTGGGGGGACGTTCGATCGCTTGATACGCCCCGTTTCACGCCCCGTCCCCGCCACGTCGAAGATCCGCCGTGGCGGGGCGGATCGACGACTTGCGGACGGGGTTCTGAGCAATACGCAGGTGGAGCGCTCGCCGAGCTGCGCGTCGCGCGGGCTCCTGCAGCGATTATCGAATATGTGAGCGTGCCAGGTCAGTTCACCGTGCCGATTGCCTGCGGGCCGATATTCGGCTATACGAGGACCTGAACGCCGCCGCGGCCGATAAGTATCCGCCGTGCACGCAGCGTTTCGCCGCCCGCGCAGCGCTCATTCGGACACCGGCGATCCAGAGCAAATGCGAACGTCCGCCATCAAACTGAAGGTCCCCTATTACGCCCAGACGCTGGAGTTCACTTGCGGTCCGGCCTGCTTGATGATGGCGCTGAAGTACTTCCATCCGGAAACCACGCTGAACCGCGCGCTGGAGCTATCCCTGTGGCGCGAGGCCACCTTGGTCTTCATGACCCGCGGGCTGGGCGGTTGTGGTCCGTTCGGAATGGCGGCGGCGGCAGCCCGACGCGGGCTGAAAGCCCTGGTGGTGCAGTCCAAACCCGTGGTGCCCTTTCTCTACTCGGTCCGCACGCGCGAGAAGCGCGAGGTGATCCGCCTGGTCCATGAGCAAAACATCGTCGAGTCGGAGCGGCTCGGGGTAGCGCGCCGTTGCGGCAATTTCGACGTGGGGCTGATCCGCGCGCTGCTGGAGCGCGGCGCGATCCCGATCGTGCTGATCAGCCTCTATCGGCTCTATGGCACCAAGGAGCCGCATTGGGTGATCGTGACCGGCTGCGATGACCGCTACGTTTATCTGCATGATCCTTACGCAGCGTTGCGCGGCAGCACCCGCCGCCGGAATTTCCCGGTTGATATGGACGTTTTTCACGGGATTCGCTCGTACGGCCGCGACCTCGCCAAGATGGCGGTGGCACTCTCGGATCGCTCGCTCGAACTGCCGGAGGACGCGCTGCGTCCGCTGACGCGCCGCGCCCGCGCGCGGCAGTAATCGTCGCGCCGTAGCGCCGCTGCCCACATTATGTGGCGGCTTCGTCTCCGCAAACCGTATACAGCCGATCTAAACCGGACCTGACGGGCAGTCGATACATGAGCAAGGCTGTGGGTCTCCCCGCTTTATGGCGGGGACAGCCTGCCTTGGAGGATCCGGGTTACGGCGAGCTCGGATCCTCTCTTTTATGCGCCGGAGAATCGGGGAGGCGAACCGCGGATTACAGGACACCTGTAGCGTCGGGGCTTGTCCCCGGCGCCTTCGGACGTCATCAGAGTGTCAGCTTGCCGCGCGCTTCCAGCAGGCGAATGATCTGGACCGTGGCTTCCTGCGGTGAGGTGTGTGCGGTCTGTAGCAGCAGTTCGGGCTGGAGCGGCGCTTCGTACGGATCGTCGATTCCGGTGAAGCCTTTGATCTCGCCGGCCCGCGCTTTCTTGTACAGGCCTTTCGGATCGCGCTGTTCGCATACCTCGATGGGTGCCTCGAGATAGACCTCGAAGAAGTCATTGGTCCCAATCGTGCCGCGGGCCGCATCGCGGTCGCCGCGGTAGGGACTGATGAAGGCCGTGATGGTGATGAGCCCCGCGTCGACGAACAGCTTGCCGACTTCGGCGATGCGGCGGATGTTCTCCTGCCGGTCGGCCGCGCTGAAACCCAGGTTCTTGTTCAGCCCGTGGCGGACGTTGTCGCCGTCCAGCACGTAGGCCAGATGTCCGCGCTGCACGAGCGCGTGCTCGAGCGTGTAGGCCACGGTGCTCTTGCCGGAGCCGGACAGACCGGTCAGCCAGATCAGTGCGCCCTTCTGTCGCAGAAATTGCTCACGTTCGGGACGCCCGACGTGTCCTTCATGCCAGGTGATGTTGGTGGCTTTGATTTCGGTCACGGTACCTCCTGATGCAATGGCGAATCTCGTGCCCACTGAGCGCGGAGAGTATAGAAACGGTACCGGCGGCCCACAACCTTGAGCGTTCGCGGTTCCCGCCCCGGCGGGCAGGCAGAGTTCAGGCCAAAGCGCGGCCTCTCCCCTGTGGGGAGAGGTTAGGTGAGGGGCAGGCCTCTCCGCACATGGGGATAGGGTTGGTTCAGTCGGGGAGGGCGAGGTCGGAGATCCGCCGTGGCGGGCTCCCGCCGAGCCGGCCTCTCCCCACATGGGGAGAAGTTAGGTGAGGGGCACCCCTGAAGATCAGAGCCGCGACGCGTGAGCGAGCGGAGGAGCATGCAATTGCGGATTGCTCCGTTTCGAATTGCGGATTGTTTGAGAGTTTTCGCAAGAACGGCGCGCGGGACCTTCGTTTTTGAGGCGGCAACGCGGGTTCCACCATGAGAACGTGTCCTTTCTTCGTTTTTGTGATTCTTGTGATCATTTCGTCACTTTCCGAGCCATGACGGCAGCCGGTCCAGGCCCGCGCGAGGACGGGTTCGTGGTATTCGACGGCTTCATCTCGCCACAGGCGAGTGGCCGTGGCAACCTTAATACATGCGCGGCGCGCGCTCGTGGCGCTCCTGGCAGCGCGCGCATGCTGCACGACGAGCCGCGGATGAACGCGGATCACGGCGGAGGCGCTGCGCACGCGGGGGGCTGGTTCAGCCAAGCTTCGCGCTCTCGGCGTCTCTGCGGTCCGTTTGGCGTTTAGCCCCATACTGGCGGTTGTAGACGCTCCCCAGCGCCGGTAAAAGTGGGGTTCAGCGGTGCTCGGCCGGCAGCTACCCCTCGTTGATCAAATCGCATCTGCCTGCGAGCGCGAAGCGAAAACTTGACGGGAGGAATGGAATGGCGCTCCGAATCCGCAGTGGCGCTTCGGTACTTGTTCTTACCGCGCTCGGCTCGGGCACATCGCTTCGAGGCCAGACCTTCCAGTGGCCGGTTGACCAGCCTGTGGCCACGCAGGCCTACGCCTGTCGGCGATGGTTGTCATCTATCAGTTCAAAATCCGCCACCGATTATCGAATCAAAACCCGCCACCTTTGAACTCGGTTCTATGCCTCAATCATGCTCGACGGTTCAAGTCTTCATGTTAGCAGGGGTCGCTTCTTCGCTGATGCTGGCTGGT
>DASXUA010000493.1:0-13149 GCA_036505095.1 Phycisphaerae bacterium | reverse complement strand
TCTGCCAATGGGTGGACCGCGATACGGACAAGGTCAAAACCAAGCGTGAACAGTGGAACCTGATCGTCGTGAGCGGCGGCCTGGCCGGTCTGCTGCTGGCGCTGCTGCTGCCCTGGAGGGGCGGGCTGTTCTTCGTCGGGATCGCGTTTTGGATCGTGTTCGCCGGCTCTGTCGGGCTCTGGTACGTCTTCCACCGCAATGCGCGCGTGGTTCCGGCGGCGCGCGTCCTGACGGCCGACCACTTCCGCCGCCTGATGACCCCGGGGGCGAAGAAAAAAGGCACGCGCGAGGAGCGCGGCCAGCGCGTGCGCATCTCCGACAGCGAGGGCCGCGAGATCAAGCCGCCCAGCGACGAGGGCCTGCTCGAACGTTATGACGCCGCGCAGGATTTCCTCTTCGACGTGCTGTGGCGGCGGGCGTCGGATGTCGAGTTGATCGCCGACCGCCAAAAGCCGCGGCTGATCTATCGCATCGACGGCGTGGCGGCCGAGCAGGCCAACGGCGTGACGGCCGAAGATGCCGATCGCGTGCTCGTTTATCTCAAGACCATCGCCGGCTTGAACGTCGAAGAGCTGCGCCGCCCGCAGTCGGGCCGCATCATGGCTTCGCTCCTCGGGCAGGCCGGCAACGTCGGCTACGTCGAGGTGCATACCTCCGGTTCGACGCAAGGCGAAAAGCTCCGCCTGCGCGTGCTCGGCTCGCACGCCGTGCTGCGCCTGCCGGATTTGGGCATGGCCACCCCGCGGCTCGAGATTCTGCGCGGCCTGATCAAGCAACAGTCGCACGGACTGGTCATCTTCAGCGGCCCACGGCAGAGCGGCGTGACCACCACGCAATATGCCGTCGTCCGCGAGCACGACGCGTTTCTCCAGAACATTCACGCGGTGGAGAAATCTCCGCTGATGGAGTTGGAGAACATCACCCAGCACCGCTACAAGCCCGCCGAAGCGGGCGACGTCGGCTATGCGCGGCAGCTTCAGACGGTGCTGCGGCGTGAGGCCGAAATCGTACTGGTGGGCGAGTGCGAGGACCGCGAGACGGCGCAGATCGCCTCGCGCGCCGCGGCCGAAGAGCGGAAAGTCTACATGGGCGTGCCGGGCAAGGACTCGTTCGACGCGCTGGCCCGTTATCTGAAACTGGTCGAAGATCCCAAGCTCGGCGCGGCGGCGCTGCTGGCCGTCATGAATCAGCGGCTGGTCCGCAAGCTGTGCACCACCTGCCGCGAGGCGTTCAAACCCGACGAAACCCTGCTCAAGAAGCTCAACCTGCCGGTCAGCAAGATCGAGTATTTCTACCGCACACCCACGCAGCCGATCCTGGACAAGAAAGGCAACGAGATCATCTGCCAGTCGTGTCAGGGCTCCGGCTACCTCGGGCGGACCGGCGTATTCGAGCTGCTGGTGCTGGACGACACCATCAAGGGGCTGATTGCCAAGCAGGCGCCCATGGACCAGGTCAAGAACGCCGCCCGCAAGAACAAGATGTACTATTTGCAGGAAGAGGGGCTGCTGAAAGTCATGGAAGGCGTGACGAGTTTGGATGAGATCATCCGCGGGCTGCGCGACGACGGAAAGTAGCGTCGCCCCTCGTGGGCGGCGCCGGGCACAAGGCCCGACGCTACATTGGGGACTCAGCACTCAGGATTAAGGTCATGTGGTTTTCGCTGTTTTGCCTGTTGTTGTTCATCGCCATCACGTATTTCCAACTGATCCAGGGCGTGTTCAGCGCCCTGATCATGTTCGTGGTGACGCTGCTGTCGGTGGGCATCGCCTTCAACAGCTACGAATACGTGGCGCTGCATTGGCTGTCCAGTTGGCAGCCGGACCTGGCGCTGCCGATCGCTTTTCTGGGAACTTTCGCGATCCCGCTGATCGTGATGCGTCTGATGTTCGATGCGCTGGTGCGCCGCATGGTGATGATCCCGATCATCGTGGATCGCATCGCGGCCGGCATCTTCGGATTGTGCACCGGCCTGATCATCACCGGCATGCTGGTGCTGGGCATTCAGATGATTCCGTTCGGCGGCAGTTTCCTGGGTTATTCGCGGGTGGACCTGGTGCAGGATCTGAAATTCACCGACGAGCAGGACGTCAAGTACATCCTGGACCGCACCGCCACCGAGAACAGCAAGATCATCAAGCTGGCTGACCCCGCCCGCGAGGAGAGCGTCTGGCTTTCGCCCGATCGCATCGCCGTGGCCTTCGCGCGCATGCTCGCCGGCGGCGTCTTCAGCGGCGAGAATCCCGATTTCGAGAAGGTGCATCCCGACCTGGTGCAGGAAGTCGGCTGGAACCAGGCCACGCAGTTCGACACGCTGCATTTCGCGCCGCCGGATTCGGTGAAGGTGCAGGAGTCGCGCCGGATTGAAACGGTATATGACCGCACCGACAACCTCTCGGCCGATGCCAAGCCCACCTACGAACCCGTAGCGCCCAAGCATGGGAGCTTCCTGGCCGTGAAACTTGCGATTTCGCAGGAAGCCCGCGACCGCGACGGCAAACGCCGCTTCCAGCTTCGGCAAATCATACTCGTGGGCGACGATGGCCATGGGCAGTTGCGCCAGTATCACCCGATCGCCGTGGTCGATCCCAAGCAGGCCGACCGCCACGTGCGGATCATCATTTCGCCCAACCGTTACGGATCGGTTCCGGTGAAAAAGCCCGCGGCCGACTACCTGCTCCAGGTGGATGAGGGCAAGGATGCGGTCGAGGTGGTTTTCGACCTGCCCGAGAAATTCACGCCGCGCTACATCATCTATAAGCAGGGCGCGCGTGCCTCGTTCCCGCGCAAGAAAGAGGGCGGCCCGGAGGCCACGGCCCCACCGACCCGCACGTCAGGCGTCACGGAAGCAGAGCCACCGCGCGAAGAAGGCGGCACGTCCGGCGGGTCGGGCGCCGTGCGCCAGAAGCTCGGCGGCCGCGTCGGCGGCGCGCGGGCGATCGCCGTCGGCACGCATTATGGCGATGACTTTCCGGTCCCGATGACTTCCTACCAGGGAATCGACGAAGAGGTCTCGGCCGACATGCTGCAACAGGGCCACCTCGTCGGCCACATCGCCGATCAGGGCGAGAAATCCGACAGCAAGATGGTGTCGCGCTTCAAGGTGCCGGGCAGCAAGCGGCTCCTGCAGTTCAATGTCGAGAACCTGCGAGCGCGCAGCGGGCTGGGCAAAGCGCTCAGCTCGACGGTCAAGGTGTTGCAGAATTTCCAGCTCATGGATGTTCAGGGACACGTCTACACGCCGGTCGGAAGATATGCGCTGGCGAACGTAGATGGCGATGAACTGGTCGAGGTCATGTACTTTCCGGAGTATGCCGAATCCGGCGCCCGGGCGCTGAAGAACTTCTCGCGCATCCAGGACCGCCACCTGCAGGGCGACAGTTACAAGCTGGTGTACCTGTTCCTAATCGATCCAGGTTCTGAAATCGTCCGCTTCCAAACCGGCTCAGCCTCGTCACCGGCTGAGGACCTCAAAGGCCTGGTCCCCAAAGCACCGGATTGAATCAGCATCCTACGCCGAAGGCGCTCCCTGACGGTCGCGGTTTTGAACCGCGATCCGCCGCGGCGGAGAGCGCTCGATGGCGCGCGCCAAGGCGCAAAGATTCTATGATCTCTCTTTGCGTCTCTGCGTCTCTGCGTCTTTGCGCGAGCATCAGCGCGCGCAGTCGCGCGGCGCAGGAATCAGGCAAATAAATTCCAGCGGCTGATCGCCAGGATTGGTGAATTGATGCAACTCGTTGGCCGGCACGAAGATCACGTCGCCGGCCTTGATCGGGCGCTCGCCGTCGGCCGACTTGGCCATGCCGGAGCCCTTCAGGATCAGGATCTCGTGCTCGTAGTCATGCTGATGGTGCGGGGTGTAACCGCCCGGTGCCACCTCGAAATGCCGCATGTGAAAATTCGGCGCGCCCTCTTCGGGCCCGACCAGCATGCGCATGCGCGCTCCCGCCGCGCCGGGCATGGTGACCTCACGCTGCGGATGCGATTCGATGCTCTGCAGTTTCATGGACGATGACTCCTCGGTAAGAGCGGGCTCACAGCCGCCGGTAAACTTCTCGCCGATGCGCCACGCGAACGATGAGCACTACGACCTCGTCCTCTAGAACCGAGTACACGATCACATAATCCTTGCTCGCGTGAACCCGCCGTAGGTCAGGATAACCCTCAAGCTGACAGGAAGGTCGACGGTACGGGTTCTCAGCCAGCAACTCGATCCAGCGCGCCACTCGCTTGCGGACATGCTCGGGCAAACTCTTGAACTGGCGCTCAGCCCTAACCGAAAGTTTGACCGTATAGGCCACGTCACAGCCCGAGCTTGCGCTTCACATCCAGCCAGTTCGCCGCTTTCCCGGTCTTCCGGTATAAGCGGAGTTCCCGCAGCGCTTCCGCGGCAAACTCTTTTCGAACCGCTGCCTCGCCGGCCCGCTTTTGCAGTTTAAGGAACTCGCGTTCGGGCACAATGACAAACCGCCGTTTCCCGATTGTCAAGGTCTGTGTATTCATGCGTTACTCGTTCCGGCAAACAACGTCAATCATTATTGCACTTCCGCGCGCCGCTTACTTCAGAACGTGCTGGACGAGCCCACACGGTGTGCCTAAAGCTCCCCGGGCTTCGATATCCATGCATCAGCCGCGGCGGTATACGTCAAGAGCTCAGTCGGGCGAAAATAAAGCGCGATCTCGGTTTCGGCCGACTCCGGCGAGTCGCTGCCGTGGATCAGGTTGAATGTCTTCGAGACGCCGAAATCGCCGCGGATGGTTCCGGGCTCGGCTTCGTAGCCGAAAGTCTTGCCCATCATTTTGCGCGCGATGCTGATGGCGTTAGCGCCCGACGCCACCATCACAACTACCGGTCCGGCCGTGATGTAGTCGATCAGGCCGGGATAGAACGGCTTGCCTTTGTGCGGTGCGTAATGCCGTTCGGCCAAGCTGCGCTCAATCTGCATCAGCTTCATGGCCGCGATCAGCAGGCCTTTGTCTTCGAAGCGCTGCACGATACGGCCGATCAGCCGCCGCTGCACGCAGTCCGGCTTGAGGATGATCAGAGTTCGTTCCATCGCTGCACTCTATCAGTCCCCCACCCTTCGCAAAAGGCCGCGAACGGTGGGGGACCCCGCGCGCCGCGTTCGCACGGGCAAGCAAAAGGCCGCTTGCCCATGCCACCCGAGTTTCGCCACGCTTTCTGGGATGCGCCCCGGTGGAAAACTTCTCGATTTTTGTGCTTGACAGCCTGTTTGCCGATGATATGATACCCGCAATGCAACACCGTTGTTCCAACCCGTTGCTTTCCAGCATGATCATGCGTCGCCCGAGCATGGGAGCGTGCCTCTCGTGCCGGGTGGTGTGACGCGAGCCGTCCGTCCTTCTACCCCCACGACATACGCTCCTTCGCTCGGGCTGACCTGATGCTCGACGACGGCTTCACCCGTCGCCTGTAACAGTCCATTGCGCCAGTTCACCTGAGACCCAGCGCGGAGCCAGAACTGCGCGCCGCGCGGAAGGAGCGATTCCATGTCGTACCATTTTGACACCCTGGCGATCCACGCCGGCCAGCCGAACGAGCGGCTCACCGGCGCCGTAAGCACCCCGATCTATCAGACTTCGACCTTCGCCCAGAGCGAGCCGGGCGGCCAACCAGAATTCTGCTACACGCGGACCGGTAACCCGACCCGCACCGCGCTGGAAGCCAACCTGGCGGCCCTGGAGGGCGCGCGACACGGGCTCGCGTTTGCCAGCGGGATGGCGGCCATTAACAACGTGCTGAACCTGCTGAAAAGCGGCGATCACGTGGTCACCTGCTCCGACCTCTACGGCGGGGCCTATCGTATTTTCACCAAGCTGTATCAGAACTACGGTCTGGAGTTCACCTTCGTCGATACCACCGATCTGGCGGCCGTGCGCCAGGCCTTCCGGCGCGAGACTAAGTTGCTCTGGCTCGAGACGCCCTCCAACCCGCTGCTGCACGTCACGGACATCGCCGCTTGCGCGGTGATCGCCCGCTCACGAAATGCGCTGGTGTTGGTCGATAATACGTTCGCCACGCCGTGTTTGCAGCGGCCGCTGGAGTTGGGTGCCGACGTCGTGTTGCATTCGACCACTAAGTACATCAACGGACACGCAGACGTGTTGGGCGGGGCCGTCATTACCGACCGCGACGACCTGCACGAGCGGCTCAAGTTCTTCCAGAACGTCGTCGGCGCCGTCCCGGCCCCGCAGGATTGCTTCCTGATCCTTCGCGGAATCAAGACGCTGTCGCTGCGCATCCAGCGCCATTGCGAGAACGCCCGCCGCATCGCCGAGTTCCTCAGCGAGCGCCGCGAGATCGCCCGCGTCTATTACCCTGGTCTCGATGACCATCCCAATCACGCGGTGGCCGCCGAGCAGATGAGCGATTTCGGCGGCATCGTCTCCTTTGAACTGGAAGACGACTTGCGGGCCGTTCGCCGGTTCGTCCACGGGCTGAAGCTGTGGACGCTCGCCGAAAGCCTGGGCGGAGTGAAATCGCTCTTGTGTCATCCGGCCACCATGACGCATGCTTCGGTTGAGCCGGAGGTGCGCCGCGCGCGGGGCATCGGCGATGGTCTCGTGCGGCTATCCGTGGGAATCGAGCACGCCGATGACCTGATTGACGATCTGCGCGGCGCGCTGGATTCGGCCGCCGCGCCCGTGCGTGAGCGAGAGGCGGTGCCGGCATGATCACCTGCCTCGCGCCTTTGCAAACGCGCCTCTGGCCTGCGGCGGTCGAGGTCCCGGAAGCGGTTACCTCGGCGTGGCGGGTCGAGTTCTCACTCGCGGCCGGCCGCGGCGGATTGACGCGCGTGCTGGAAGCCTTTCGCGATCCGGGCTTGTCTTATGTGGCCGTCACCCGTGAGCCCGCGACGGCAGGTAAGCTGTGCGCCGCGCGGGAATGCCGCTACGAGTTGACGACGCGCCCCAGCGCCCGCGCGCAGATACTGGCCGCCCTGCGCACCATCAATCCGTCGCCAGAATCGGTGCAGGTGTTCTCGTGTCTTAGCGAGCGGCGGGGTTAAATCCCCGCCGCATAGCACTGCCAATGCCGAACGGCCGACATCGCGTTGTCAGCACATTTTCGATTGCGTACCCGCACGCGCGCCACTATGATGAGCCCGCTTGGCGCGGAATCCGTTGGTTGTGTTCTCGAAGGCTTGAACCGACACCCCAGAGGCGCCCGCCGCAGCGGGTAAACTTGCGGTGCAGGACCGAGACTACGGCCGTAAACATCACTGCGGGCGGGAGTGGATGCTGGTGGGTCTGGGGGTCCTGGCGGGCGCCGCTGCGCGCGCTCAGGAGACCCCGCCGCCCACGGCCGCACGCACCATCGCCGCAATCGAAGTTGACGGCGCCGTCGACGTCAGCCAAGCCTACATCCGCAGCCTGATTCACACGCGCGTCGGTGATGCCTACGACCCGGCCGCGATCGACGACGATGTCGCGCGCCTGTTGCGCAGCGGCAAGTTTCTGGCCGTCAGCGCAACCGTCGGCGAGGCCGACGGCCGCGTGACCGTCACCTTCCACGTCAGCGAGCGGCCGCGAATTCGCGAGATCCGCTTCGTCGGCAACCAGCGCATCAAAGAAAAGGACTTGCTCGGCAAACTACCCTTCAAGGTCGGCGACCCAGTCGACCTGTTCAGCGTACGCGAAGGCCGTGAAGCCATCCTGGCCGCGTACCGCGAGAAAGGCTACGGCAGCGCCGCCGTGGAATTCGACGACGCCTTGTTGCGCCGCGAGTCGCAGGTGCTCTACACCATTGAAGAAGGTCCGCACGTGCGCGTGCGCCGCATCCAGTTCGAGGGCAACACCGCCTTTCCCGACGAGGAGCTGCAGAAGCACGTCACCACGGAAACCTATTTGTGGATCTTCCGCGAAGGCAAGTTCGACGCCGACACGGTCGCGGGCGATGCGGCCGCCATCCAGAACTTCTACCGCGACCAAGGCTACCTCGACGCCCGCGCGAGCTATCGACTGGCTTTCAGCCCCAACCGCACCGACCTGACCGTGGTCTTCATCATCGAGGAGGGCACGCGTTATTTCATCGAGGACATCCGCTTCACCGGCAATACCGTCTTCACGAACGATGAGCTGGCCATCCGCCTCAGTTCCAAACCGGGCGATGCGGTGCTCGAACGGCGACTGGAAGCCGATCAGCGCACCCTGGAGATGCTCTACGGCGACCGCGGCTACATCGAACGCGCCGTCACGCGCACGCGCGTTTTCTCAGCGACGCCGGGCCGCGTGATCATCACCTTCGACATCAAGGAAGGTGAACCGTTCACCGTCGGGCGCATCGTGGTACGCGGCAACGAACACACCAAGGACAAGGTGGTGCGTCGCGCGCTGAGTCTCTATCCGGGCGACGTCTTCAATCAGACCGAGATGCGCGCGGCCGAACAGAAGCTGATTGAAACCCGGATCTTCAGCAGCGCCAGCGTCACGCCCGTCGGCGAGCAACCGGAGCAGCGCGATATCGTCATCAACGTCGAAGAAGCGCCCAAGGCCGGCGACCTGCTGTTCGGCGTGGGCGTTACCAGCAACAGCGGGCTGGTCGGCTCGGTGATCATCGATATCAAGAACTTCGATCTGTTTGATTGGCCCCGGAGTTTCTCGGAATTCATCCGGTTTCGCTCCTTCCGCGGCGCCGGGCAGCGCCTGCGCCTGGAGGCCGAGCCCGGCACGCAGGTCTCACGCTTCCGCGTGGATTTCACCGAGCCCTATTTCCTGGACAAGCCGATCACCTTCGGCCTGAGCGCCTACTACTACGAGCGGCGCCGCTCCGAATACAACGAGCAGCGCATCGGCACCAGCGTCAGCTTCGGCAAGCGCCTGCGCAGCGGGCCGCTGAAAAACTGGTTCGGCGAGGTGGCCTTCCGCGCGGAAGGCATCGACATCAGCCACCTGCATCTCTTCAGTGCGCGCGACGTCCGCGATTCGGAAGGCTCCCACGTGCTGACGTCCGTAAAGGGCACGCTGGTCCGCGACCGGACCGACAACCGCATCATCCCCACGCGCGGCGATCGCTTCCGGTTGTCCTACGAGCAGGTGCTGATTCCGGATGACGGCGGCGCATTCGGCCGCATCAACGCCGACTACGAGCGGCACTGGACGACGTACGTCGACGTGCAGGACCGCAAGTCGGTGTTATCGGTAAAGGCCGAAGCCGGCTACATCGCTGGCGACGCTCCGATCTACGAACGCTACTACGCGGGCGGCATCGGTTCGCTGCGCGGGTTCGAGTTCCGCGGCATCAGCCCGCGCCAGGGCCTGCGGCATGACGCCATCGGCGGCGACTTCCTGCTGCTGACCGGCGCCGAATATTCGTTTCCGCTCGTCGCCGAAACGCTGCGCGGCGTGACATTCCTGGACATGGGCACGGTGGAACGCGATTTCGGTTTGACCACCTGGCGCGCCGCGATTGGCTTCGGCATCCGCCTGCACATCGATTTCTTCGGCCCCGTCCCGCTCGAATTCGACTTCGCCGCCCCCCTGCTGCGCGAGCACCGCGACGAGCAGCAGGTCTTCAGCTTCTTCATTGGCGCCACTTTCTGAGCGTACGTAAGTCCTTGCAAAATCGGGTCCTCTGTCAAATCGCCCTCATTTTCAATTTCCGTGCTTTTGGCTAGAAAGACTGTTGACCCGATTGTAGCGATTTGCTACACTAGATCGACAGTAGCTGGCTTGAAAGTCTGAGCCGTTCGCGAGGGGAGCAGAGAGAGGACGTCGGGGCGGCGTGCCTCTTTTTCTTTGCGCGTCACAGCACGTCGTCTGGCAATCCGTTCCCGCAAGAAGCAGCCGCGCATCTCTGCGGCCTCTTGACGGTTCTTGACTTCGGTCAGGCGCACGCGCGCTGACCCGAAGCGGAAGGAGGAAAGGCTAATGACTCGAAAACTACAACTGCTGACGGGACTGCTCGCGTTGGTCTTGCCGACGGTCATGCGTGCCGCGCCGGCCCAGCTTCGGACTGGGGCCAGCACCGCCGTGGACGGCTACCTCGAAATCCTGCCGGATGAGTATGGTTCGTGGGCCCAGCCGTTCGCGACCGGCGGGTTCGGGCCGAATGCGGATCGCTACAAACCGGTCGGGTTGAGCCTTCAGCCGGTGGGGTTCTCGTCGGGCTTGTTTCTTTTCGCACCGAACGGGCAGCGTGAGCTGCTCAGCGATAATACCGACTGGCAAACCATGGTACCCGCGCCGCCGGGATTCTCGGCCGACACGTCGCTCGACCGGATGATCCTGTCTCCAAACGTCGCCAGCGATTCGAATGGCGACGGGATCAATGACACGGCGAACAGCGCGTTCCGCGTATCCGGGGGCGCCACCGACCTGAACTTCGCGCTCCAGCAGCGCGTGGCCTCGGCGAGCGGCGCCGTTTCGTTCATGCAGCAGACCTACACCGTCACGAATAACGGCGCCGCGTCCCTCGCTTTGAACCTGGTGCGCGCGTTCGATGGTGATCTGCTGTGGTCCGGGACGGCCGCCAACGACCAGGTCGGTACGACGGCCAACGGGGCCGGGCTCGGGCAGTTTGTCGTGATACGCGAGACCAGCAACAACAGCACGGCCATCACACTCAGCGGCGGGACGCAGGGGCACTTCTACTACGGCGGCAAGCAAAACTTCACGCCGCCGAACGGCCCACCGGCCTACGGGTTCGGCACGGACGTCCAGGTCTGGGACGCTTTCGGGATCCCGGGGAGCTGGCAGAACAACATCGCCACGATCGGCTACAACACCGACGGCTTCAGCGGGGCGGTGACCGGAACACAGGACGCATTCATCGGCCTAGACTTTCTCTTCAACCTAGCCGCGGGTGCGTCGGTGACCTTTGACGTGTTCCACACGTATGGGCAGGCCACGCCGGTGCCCGAGCCGGCGACGCTCGGCCTGCTGGTGTTGGCCGGAATGGCCGTTTTGCGACGGCGTGGCTGATTACCCATTCGCTGGAAAACCAACTCGCGGTCGGCAGCTTCACCGCCGGCCGTTTCTTCGCGCGCCGCGCACGAGGGGCAAGCCTACCCGATTACTGCCCCGAGCCTCAATCCGCGGGCTTTTCCTCGTCCGGGTGGACCACCGTCACCGGGGCAATCTCACTGAGCGGCGCTTTGACCTGCTCGGCCTTGCCGACCACCACGATCGTCAGCTTCTCCGGCAGGATCGCTGATTGAGCGAATCCGAAAATATCGTCCGCCGCACTGGCCCGGACTTGCTTGTAGAACGACGTGAAGTAATCGTCCGGCAGTCCGTAGAACTTCAACTCGAATACCTTGCTGGCCACCTCCTGCGGCGTCTCCATCGAAAGCGCAAACCGGCCGATCATGTAGCTCTTGGCATCATCCAACTCCTCGGTGGTCGGCGGAACCGTCAGCGCGTTATGCACCTCGCCCAGCAGGACGCGCACCGTCTCGGCCGTCGTTTCGTTCTTGGTGAAGGTGTGCAGGCTGAACGTGCCCGGCTGCTTTCCGGCCGAGAAACCGCCGCCGGCGCCGTAAGTCAGCCCTTCCTTGACGCGCACCGCCCGATTCAAGCGGCTCGAAAAGCCGCCACCGAAATACTGATTGAATACCTGTGATAGTACGTAGCGCGGGTCGCTGCGCGTGAACCCCACCTGGCCGACGCGAATCTGGCTCTGCGTCGAATCGGGGCGATCCACCAGCACGACGTGCGTTTCCCCCGCGGACGGAATGGTCGCGTCGGGCTCGGCCGCCGGCGTGCCGGGCTGCCAGTCGCCGAAATACGATTTCGCTAGATCCACCGCTCGGCGCTCATCCACGTCGCCGCTGAAGATCAGCAGCGAACGATTGGGCATGTAGTGCGTCTTGTGGAACTCGATGCAATCGTCGCGGTGCACCGCGGGCAGCGTGCGCGTCGTGCCCGAAGGCAGGCGCGCCAGGTAATGCGTGCCATAGATGCGCTGCCGGAACTCGCGATCGGCCAGATAGCCGCCGTCGCCCTCGGCCACTGACAGACCGGTGATCGTCTGCTGCAAGTGCTGCCGGAATTCCTTGGCGGGAAAAACGGGCGTGCGCGCCACCTCGGCGACGAGCCGCACGGCCACGTCCAGTGCCTTGGATGGCCCATCGGCCGAAACCGTGGTCGTGTCGTGGTCGGCACCCGCGCTCAGCGAAACCGCGTTCCAATCCAGCAGCTCCGATATTTCACCATCGGTATGCGACTGCGTCCCCTTGCGGAGCATCGCGGCCGTTGTGGAAGCCAGACCGGCCTTGGCCGGCGGATCGAATCGCGCGCCATCGAGCGAATACCAGCTCACCGCCACCCAGGGAATCTCCGAGTTGGAAACGACAATTACCTCCATGCCATTGTCGAGCTTTGTGCCGTGCGTTTTCGGCAGCGATGCCACCTCCGGCAGCGGACCAACCGGCGGCTCCTTCGGAAAGCTCTCCGGCTCGGGATATTTGCCGGCGAGCGCGGCCCCACAAAGAGTCAGCATCACAATTTCGGCGAGAACTGCCATCCAGCGCGGGTGGCACGGTCTCGCGGAGCGAGGCCGTGCTCCGGAATACTCCACGGCCTGGCTTCGCCAGACCGTGCCACCCGAGCATGTGAATCCCCGCATGTTCATGGCCGACCTCCACTCTCCGGCTGCGTCGTGGCCGGCTTGGATTCTTTCTCGTCGCCTCCCTTGCGCCCCATCAAGCCCTCCAGAAATTTGCCGACTTTCGACAGTTGTGGCCGGACAATGATCGTGAGCCGCCCCTGCTCGGTCATATATTTCCGCGCGACGCGCAGCACATCCTCGGCCGTAACGCCCTGCAAGCGCTCCAGATCGGCGTTGACATTCGCGAGATCGTTCTCGACGACGGCCGCATAGCCGAGCCGCTGCGCCTTGCCGGCGACGGTTTGCCGCTCTTCGATCGCCGCGGCCGCCACCTGATTGCGAGCCTTTTCCAACTCCTTCTCGGTCACGCCATCCTTCAGGAGCAGGTCGATCTGCTCGCCGATCGCCTTCTCGACGTCCTCCGGCTTTTGACCGATTTGCACGGCTGCCCCCACGCCCCAGATGCCGTCCTGTTCGAGCTTGACCAGGAACGATTGCGCGCGGATGGCCAGTTCGAGTTCCTTCACCAGCTTGCGATGCAGCCGCCCGCTCTCGCCGCCCGAGAGAATGTAGTCGAT
>DASXUA010000492.1:0-1688 GCA_036505095.1 Phycisphaerae bacterium | reverse complement strand
GGTGATCGCGGGCTTCCTGATCGGCAGTCTGCTCGGCGCATTCTTCGGCTACGTGCTGGGCATGTCGCCGACCGCCGAGTTTGCGCTGTCGCCCTACATCCTTGCGCTGCAGATCGCGCCCAAGGTGGCATTCGCGCCGCTGTTCATCCTGTGGATGGGTTTCACCGTCTATCCGAAGATCCTGGTCGCCGTGCTGATCGTGTTCTTTCCGGTGATGGTCAACGTGCTTACCGCGATCCGCACCGTCGATCCTGATTTGATCAATCTCGCGCGAGCGTTCACGGCCACCCGCGCGCAAATCTTCTGGAAGATCGAATTTCCCGCCTCGCTGCCGCCGCTCTTCGCCGGCTTGCGCATTGCCTCGACGCTCGCTGTCGTCGGCGTGGTGGTGGGCGAGTTGGTCGGAGGCAATCTGGGGCTCGGTTACCTGCTTGCCTTCGGCGAGGGCCAAGCGAATACGGCGATGGTATTCGTCGCGATCCTCATGCTGACCGTGGTCGGAGGCATCGCCTATCTCGCCGTGATCCTGGTCGAGCAGCGCGTGCTCCATTACTTGCCGCGGCGCACGCTCAGCGGGATCTAGAGCATGTTCTGGCCGAATAGAATCGCAGGTTTCCCAAGGACCTGTAAATGGGCGAGTCTGGCGGCATTGATTCGTCTGGGGGCCGAACGATGCCGAAAGCATATTCTGCGGACATTCGCATGCGGGTGATCGCACGCGTCGAAGGCGGGGCTTCGCGACGTGAGGCAGCCGAGCAGCTCGACATCAGCCCAAGTGCGGCAGTCAAATGGGTGAAGTGCTTTCACGAGACTGGGAGTTGTGCAGCCAAACCGCGCGGCGGGAGCACGTCGCCATTGGAGGCACATGCGCCTTGGCTGCTCACGCTGATTGAGGAGCAGCCGGATTTGACGCTGGATGAAGTGGTCTCTGCGATGCACAAGCACGGGATCGCAGGCAGTCGCACTGCCGTGTGGAGCTTCTTCAAGCGCCACATCATCAGCTTCAAAAAAAAGCCTGCGCGCCGCGGAGCAGGATCGCCCGGACGTGGCCCGGGCACGTCGATGCTGGAAGCGACGGCAAGCCATGCTTAATTCGACCCGACTGGTGTTCATCGACGAGACCGCGGCCAATACGAAAATGGTCCGGCTGAGCGGCCGGTGCCCGCGCGGCGAGCGACTGGTTGGCTGCGTACCGCAGGGGCACTGGAAAACCCTTACCTTCGTAGCCGGCCTGCGCCGGAATGGGATGACGGCGCCGTGTGTGATCGATGGCTCGATGAGCGGAAAGACGTTCCTCGCATATGTCGAGCAGTCTCTCGCTCCTGCGCTCAAACGCAACGACATCGTGGTCATGGACAATCTTCCGGCACACAAAGTTCCGGGCGTACGCGAAGCGATCGAAGCCAGAGGCGCGACGCTTCGCTATCTGCCCCAGTACTCACCGGACCTGAATCCGATCGAGATGCCGTTCAGCAAACTCAAGGCGGACCTGCGCAAGGCCGCTGAACGTACCGTTCCGCGCTTGTGTCGCAGGATCGGCTCATTCGCTCGACGCCTCAGCGCTGCCGAGGCATTGAACTATTTCAGGCATGCAGGCTACGCGTAAAATCGACCTGAATCTGCTCTAGAAGGCTTTCAGCTTCATGAAAGCAAAGCCCACCATCCTCAGCAATAGCCAGCCGTGCCGG
>DASXUA010000491.1:0-9095 GCA_036505095.1 Phycisphaerae bacterium | reverse complement strand
CAGATGCGATGAGAAGAACACGGTGATGCCGCGCTGCTGCAACTGCCCGATGACCTCGCGCAGGAAATCCTTGCGGGCAATGGGGTCCAGGCCGAGCGTCGGATCGTCAAGCACCACCAGCTCCGGCCGATGCGCCAGCGCCAGCAGCAGCGCGAGCTTGGAAGTCTGCCCCTTGGACAGCGCGCCGA
Source organism: Phycisphaerae bacterium (assembly GCA_036505095.1). Taxonomy (GTDB): domain Bacteria; phylum Planctomycetota; class Phycisphaerae; order UBA1845; family UBA1845; genus DASXUA01. Next base: position 8,907 of record DASXUA010000491.1, on the reverse strand, counting down.
CCTTCTGCGTGCCGTCCAGGGCGAAATGGTCTTGCAGCTCCGCCGCCAACGGCTTGTCCCATGTGGGATAGAACTTTCCGACCCAGTCGATGATCTGCCGCACGGTCATCCAGCCGTACATAGACTGGTTCTCGGCCATGTAGCCGACGCGCCGGCGGATGCCGACCGGATCGACCGCCGTGTCGATGCCGAGCACGCGGCACTTGCCGCCGTCGAACTTGAGCAATCCGAGCATGGCCTTGATCAGGGTCGATTTGCCGGCCCCGTTGCGGCCCAGCAGGCCGAAGATCGAGCCCCGCGGCACGCTCAGATCAACGCCCTTGAGCACTTCGCGCCGGCCAAAGCGTTTCCGCACCCCGCTGATGTCAATCGCGGCGTTTTCCATGATTAACCGCCTCCGACCGCGCGGGCGCGATCTTTGTCGATCGATTCGATTTCACGCTCGAGGAGCGAATGCGTTTCGTCAGGAGGAATGTCAAACAGCCGCGCCTGGACGGCCGCCTGCGAAAGGGTCTCGCGCAGGCGCTTGCGGCACTCCGAGCGTTTCAGCGCCAGGCCGTTGTCGCTGACGAACGTGCCGTCGCCCTGCCGCCGCTCGACGAGCCCTTCGGCCGCGAGTTGGTCATACACCTTCAAAATGGTGTTCTGATTGGCGGCCAGCGTCTGGGCCAACTCACGCACGGAGGGCAGCCGATCGCCCGGCGCCAGCAGACGGCGCGCGATCTGCCCCCGGATCTGATCGAGGATTTGCCGGTAAATCGGCACGCCCGAGGCTGGAGTGACGCGAATGAACATGGGCCGCTACACTGTTATAGTTAAGTATAACAGCGCTGCCATCCGAGGTCAAGCACGGGCCAGCAGAGCTTGCCCATGCCACCCCGGCTCAAGCCAGAACCCCAACCATCAATGCTTGAAATGCCGGATGTCGGTGAAGATCATCGCCACGTCGCGATGGTTGCAGGCGGCCAGGACCTCGCCGTCGCGCTTGGAGCCGCCGGGCTGGACGATGGCGGTGACGCCGGCATCCATCAGAATTTCGGGACCGTCCGGGAAGGGGAAGAACGCGTCTGAGGCCGCTACGGCGCCGGGGAGCTTGTCCGCATGACCGTTCTCGCGCGCCAGCCAGGTTGCGACGCGGCAGCTCATGACGCGCGACATCTGGCCGGCGCCATTGCCCAGCAGCATGCCGTCTTTGCAAATCGTGATGGCGTTGCTTTTGGTGTGCTTGCCGATCAGCCAGGCCAAACGCAGATCGGCCATTTCCGGCTCGGTCGGGCGGCGGCTGCTGACCCAGTTCCATTGATCCTCCGCCAAGCCGACGCGGTCGCGCGTCTGCACCAGCAGCCCGCCTTTGATTCGCCGGCAGTCCAGGCCGTCCTCGCTGGCGTTGCTGATGATGTCCTTATCGACCAGCAGGCGCACGCGCTCGCCCCACGGTTTGGCGGTTTCGATCACGCGCAGCGCATCTTTGTGGAAATGCGGCGCGACCCAGACTTCGACGAAAAAGCCGCCAGCGCCGGCCGGCTTGCCCCAGCGCTCGAACGTGTCCATGACCACCGCGGCGAATTCAGGAGTGATCTCAAAATTGCACGCCAGGATCCCGCCCATCGCGGCGTGCGGATCGCCCAGATACGCGCGGCGATAGGCTTCGATGGGGTCCGCCGCCAGGCCGACGCCGCAGGGGTTCGTATGCTTGATGAAAACGCACACGGTCGGGGGGCGGGGGCTGGGGGCCGGAGGCTGGCGGCCAGTCCCCAGTCCCCTGTCCCCGGCCCCCAACTCGTGCGTCAGCTCGCGGCATAATTCGAACGCCGCGTCGGCATCCACATAATTGTTGTACGAGGCCGGCTGCGTGGCCAGCTTTCCGGGTACGGAGGTCAATCCGCGCCGCATGGATTCCTCCCGATACAGCCCGGCGCTTTGATGCGGATTCTCGCCGTAGCGCAGTGACGCCTGCTGCTCGAGCGACCATACCCAGTGCGGGGGCAGGGGAGTGGCTGGCGGCGGTGACGGCTGGCTCTGGGGGCGCGGTGCTTGGCCTTCGAGATAATCGTGCACACGCGCGTCATAAGCGCGCGTTACCGCGAACGCCGCGACGGCAAGTTGCCGGCGCAGCCGCGCCAGCGCCTCGGCGCTCCCCCGCAGCATCAAGCGCACATGCGTGTATTGCTGCGGATCGCTGACGACCAGCACGTGCTGATGATTCTTCGCCGCGGCGCGCAGCAGACACGGGCCGCCAATGTCGATCATCTCGATGGCCTGCTCGAATGTGCAGCTCGGATCGGACACCGTTTTCTCGAACGGATACAGATTCACAACCACCATGTCGATCGGCGCGATGCCCTGCGCGGCGAGTTGCCGCACGTGCTCGGGATTATCGCGGTCGGCGAGCAGCCCGGCGTGAATGCGCGGGTGCAGCGTCTTGACGCGGCCGTCGAGTAACTCGGGAAAACCCGTCACGTCCTCCACCAGCTTCACGGGGAGGCCGGATTCGCGCAGTAATTTGGCAGTGCCGCCGGTTGAGAGGATTTCAATCCCGAATTCGCTGTGCAGCGCGCGAGCGAAGTCGACGACGCCGGTTTTGTCGTAGACGCTAATGAGTGCGCGTTGAATCTTGTGCTCGGACATGGATCCAGTTGTTAGTGATTAGTTGTTAGTTGTTAGTGGTGGTCGTAGCCGCAGCGCATTTTCGTCACTAACAACTCATCACTAACTACTAATAACTATCTCAGCGGGCCAGCCGGCTGCGGAGCGGATCGGAGGTGTCGTCGGAGACGTCGGCCTTCTTATCGCGCGGTTGTGACGCGGCCGCGGCACTGCCGGGCGGCGTCGTCAGCCGCTGGCGCGCCGCGATGGCCTGCTCGCGGCGGATATACGGCACGTTGCCGGGCGTCGCACACAAGGCGCGCCCATCGGCGCTCACCAGAAAGATCGCCCCATCGCGCGTATTGCTGGCCGAGAAATCCGCCTCGGGAACGTCGATGCTGTGCAGCGCTCGGCCGGTCTTCGCGTCCAGCACTTGCACGTGGCGATCGCCGGTCAGGAGGCAGACGCGCTCGCCCTCGCGCGCCAGGAAATGCCGCCCGGCCGGCTCGTGCCACACAATCGTGCCGCGGTCCAGGTCGATGGCGTAAATCCCATCATTGTGGCTGTATTGATAGATCGTGTGACCGGCGACGGCAGGCGCTTCGGTCAGGGGCTGGGGCAGGCGGCAGCGCCACACGAGCGCACCATCCAATGCGTGCAGATGATAAAGCGAGCGGTCGCTGCTGGCGATGTAAGCGCCCGATTCGTCCGTCCAGGGCGTGGCGACCAGCGGACCATCGGTGCTGAAACGCCACAGTTGCACCTTCTGAAACGCCGTGCAGGCGTAGGCCGTGCCGTCGCGCGTGGCGATCAGCAGGCCATCGGAGCCCAGAAACACCGGAGCAGCGACAACCGCCGCGCCCACCTGCACGCGCCAAGCCTGAATGGCCTCGGAACGCGGCGTGTTCCAGATCAACGCATACACCGACCCATTATTCGATCCAATGTAGAGCCGTTCGGCATCGCCGGCAGCCGAAGCGCCGGGCGGGAACTCCAGCTTGAAGTGCTTCAGCTCATGACCGGAGTAGCGATCGAAAACGAATACTTCAGTACTGGTCACCACCATCGTGGGTCCGCCGCCCTCCGGAATCTGCACGTGTGTCGGCGGGAAAATGTCATCGACCTCGCGCGCCACTTTCGCCGCCCAGCGCACCATGCCCACGTCGGCCTGCACGGCAAGCACATAGCCGCGGCGGGTGGTAACGTAGAGATTGTCGTCCACCAGCGCGACGGTACGCACCTGATCGCCTTGCAGCAGGGGCAGATTCGTCGTCCAGAATTTGGAATAGCCGGCGGCCTGCAACTGCTCGATGCCGGCCAACTCGCCGCGCGGGCGGGCGCAGCCGCTCGTCAGCGCGGCCAGACCCACGATTCCGATCATCACCTGCACGAACTTGCGACGCATGTCGATCATCTCCAGGTTTCAAAGTACCCACGGCATTAGTCGGCCCGCAGCACGCGGCCGGATTCGCGCTCCCAGCTCGCCAGCCGCTCGATCAACTCCATGTGATGGCCGATGGTCTGCCGCAAGCGCGGCGAGGCCGGCACCGTTTCGAAGACATAGGGCCGGTCAGCCAGGCGGTCGCGCAAGTCATTGATGAAATCCTCCCAGGAGCCCTCGTACAGGGTATCGCGGATGGTCAGCAGCATCCGCTCCTCGCTGCTCAAGGATGGTTCCGGCCCCGGCGTCATATCCGCCGGTGCGGGTTCGCCATCCGTGGACATAGGAGGTTTTCCAAAGGCATGAGCCACTGCGTGCCTCGCTCCGCCGCGCCATTCAACGGGATTCGCCGTCAGCGGTCAAGTCGCGTCTCGCGCCGCGCGACGCCGGGCGTGCCAATAATTTGGGCAAGCGCGAAGATGGCCGAAACGACCGCCAAGATGCCGAAATAGAACCGCCAAGACGCCAAGTCGCAGATCCGCCGTGGCGGGGTCGCCAAGATGATTAGGTCCGCTTCGCGGACCGTGTGCTGAGGCCCGTCTCCTCTTGGCGTTCTTGGCGTCTTGGCGGTTGCCCGCAACTCGGGACACGCCCCCGATGCCCGACATTACCTCTAGCGATCCGGATCGGGTAAGATGCGGCTTGATCTGCCATGCCACCTGAGACCTCCGACGAGCCGGTGATCGCCGATTCCGAGCAGCGGCTGCCGCCGTGGTACTTCGTGTTGATCGTCGCGGCCGGTACTCTGGCGCTCGGCTTCGCCGGTGGTGCGTGGATCACGCTGCGCGAACGCAGCGCGCTGCAGCGCGACTTGGCCCGTGTCCGCGAAGAAGCTTCCGGGCTGCAGCGTGACCTGGAGGCTCAGAATCACCGAGCTTTCGAAGGCGACGCCGCCCGGACTGCGGCCGAAGAAAGCGCCCGCGCTACGCGTGATGAGTTGAGTGCGGCGCGGGCGCAGATCGACGCGCTTGAAAGGCAAACCGGTTCCGACGCTGCGCCGCTCGCTGCCGCCGAGACATCAGGCACTTCTGCGCAAGCGGATGGAACCGCGCGGCCGACCTCAACGACGGCGCCGGCCGTCGATCCGGAACCCGGTCGCTGCACGGCGATCACCAAGTCCGGCACGCGCTGCAAGCGCAAGGCTGAACCGGGCACCGACCGCTGCTGGCAACACAAACGCCAGTCCTGAGTGCTGAGTCCTGAGTGCTTGCCTGCGTTGTGGTGCGGGCGTCTCGCCTTTGTGGTGCGGGCGTCTCGCCTGCACGTTGGGGTTCTGTGAATGCTGAAAACGCGCTACGACAGCTCGGCGCGAACGCGCTCCAGCAGGCGCTTCGTGGCGCGGATGCCGTCGGGCTCGCTCAATTTGTCGCCTTCATACTCGATGCCCAGATGCCCGTGGTAGCCGGCCGCCAGAACAATCTTCAGCATGCGGCGATAGTCGGTGTGGGTTTCGTTGCCGGCGTCGTCGAAATCATGCGACTTGGCGCTGACGCCTTTGGCGAACGGCATCATCTCTTCGACGCCCTTGTAACGGTCGTATTCTTTGAAGTTGCCGAAGTCCGGCAGCGTGCCGCAGCGCGGATGATTGACGGTCTTCATGACGCTCGCCAGCCATTGGCCGTTCGACGAGTTGCCGCCATGGTTCTCGACGATCACGTTCAGGTCCAGCGGCGCTGCGTACTCGACCAGCCGCCGCAACCCGTCGGCGGCCAGCTTGATCTGCTCATCGTAGCTGCCACCGCTGGCGGCGTTCACGCGGATCGAATGGCAGCCGAGCGTCTTGGCCGCATCGACCCACTGATAATGGTTCTCCACCGCCCGCTTCCGCTTAGCCTCGTCCGGATCGCCGATGTCGCCCTCGCCGTCGCACATGATCAACACGCTGCGCACGCCCGCATCCGCTGCCCGCCTTTTCATCTGGTCGATGTATTTCGGATTATGGCCCTGGAGCTTGAAAAACTGATTGACGTACTCCACAGCGTCGATGCCGTACTCCTCACGAGCGGTCTTCGCGAAATCGAGATGATCGAGCTGGCTGCCGAACAGGGCGCGATGCAGGGACCATTCCGCCAGGGATATCTTGAACAGCGGCTCGTCCGCGGCGGACACCGGCTGCACGCCGCCCAATGGATCGAGCGCCATCGCGGCCAGAGCTGCGCCGCTGGCTTTCAGAATCGCACGCCGACTGGGCCGGGTAGTATCATCGTTCACGCTAGAGTCCTCCGATGGCCACGTTTAGCCGCAACCGCGCAGCGGTGCGCTTGGCGAGGCGCACATTTTGGATTATACTGCGCCCCGTATTGATGCGTCAGGAGGTCGATCGATGCCAGCAACCCGGACTCAGAGCCAATACAGCGTGCATCCGAGCATCGCGATGGTCCAGAAGTCGATTTCGGAACTGAAAGGCAAGACCGGGCGGTCGCTGGACGAATGGATGACGTACATCAAGGAGGCGGGACCGCCGACCGAGCAGCAGCGCCGCGACTGGCTCAAGCAGAAACATGGAATGGGGACCAACTATGCCTGGTGGCTGGCCGAGCGCGCCGACGGCAAGGGTTGGGAGGACGATGACCCCGAGGAATACCTGAGAGTTGCCCCGCGCTACGTCGATGAAATGTTCGCCGGACCTAGAGCGGCTCTGCGGCCGATTTATGACCGGTTGCTCGAACTCGGGCTGAAACTCGGCAAAGATGTGAAGGCCTGCCCGTGCAAGACGATCGTGCCGCTCTATCGTCAGCATGTGATCGCCCAGATGAAGCCGGCGACCCGCAAGCGGATTGACTTTGGCCTGGCGCTGGCGCCGCTCGTCGGCAGGGGGAAGAAGTTTCCCAAGCGCCTCATCGCGACCGGCGGCTTCGAGAAGAAGGACCGCATCACGCATCGCATTCCGATTAAGGCGCTAAGTGAAATCGACGACGAGGTGCAGCACTGGCTCAAGGTCGCCTATGATTTGGATAAGTAAGCACTCTGTGTAGCGTCGCCCCTTGTGGGCGGCGCGCCGGGGATGAGCCCCGACGCTACATGCCTGCGACGGGAGATTGGGGCGAAGCCGTGACAACCGCCATCGCCGAACCGATTCAGGATGCGCGACATTCCGCTGCGCGCCCAAAGCGCGTTAGCGACGCCGAAGCGCTGCAGATGTACATGGATTGTTCGATCCATGAACTCGGTGCGCGGGCCCACAAGATCACCCTGCGGCTGCATCCGGAGGACTATCGCACTTACGTTGTCGATCGCAACATTAACTATTCGAATCTGTGCACGGCCCGCTGCATCTTCTGTAACTTCAAGGCCGACCCTCCGGGCATGAACACCTATCGCGAGGATCTGCCGGAAGGCTACGTGCTGACGTTCGAGCAGATCGGGCACAAGATCGAGGAGCTGCTCGCCATCGGCGGCACGCAGATTCTCATGCAGGGCGGTCTAGTGCCGGCTGGCGTGCTGCCGTTCGAGTGGTATCTGGACTTGATGCGCTTCATCAAGCGCGAGTATCCCGGCATCCACATTCACGCCTTCAGCCCGCCGGAGATCTTCGCGTTCGAGAAGGAGTTTGGGATGCCCGTACGCGAAATCCTGCTCCGCCTGCAAGAGGCCGGGCTGGACAGCATCCCCGGCGGCGGCGGCGAGATTCTGGTGGACCGCGTGCGCGACAAAATCGGCATCGGCAAAACCCGCACTGACGAATACCTGTACGTCTGCCGCGAGGCCCACCGTATCGGCATGCGCATGAGCATCACGATGATGTTCGGCCACATCGAGACCATCTCCGAGCGGATCGAACATCTGCGGCTCATTCGCGACTTGCAGGACGAGACCCTTGACACTTCGCGTCAAGGGCAGGCCGGCGGCTTCACGGCCTACATCTGCTGGACCTTCCAACCTGATCGCACGCCGCTGGGCCGCATGAAACAATTCCCGCCCGACTACCGCGGTCTGCCGGACGGCAAGCACCTGATGCTGGCCGACGCCAACGAATACCTGAAGATGCTGGCCCTGTCGCGCATCTACCTCGACAACATCCCCAACATCCAGTCGAGTTGGGTCACGCAGGGCCCCAAGATCGGCCAACTCGCCCTGTTCTTCGGCGCCAACGACATGGGCTCGGTCATGATGGAAGAAAACGTCGTCTCGGCCGCCGGCACCACCTACTGCCTGAACGAACACGAAATCCGCCACCTAATCGCCGACGCCGGTTGGCGCCCGCAGAAACGCAACTACTACTACCAGCCGATATGACCGCGCCGGTGCGCGGTTCAGAACCGCGAGTGTCAGCGAGCGCTCATGGGCGTGCGCGACTCGGCCGTGGTTCGAGTCGCGTGGTCCGCTCCCTCACGGTCGCGGCTCTGAGCCGCGAACGTCAGCGAGCCTTCGTCGATGTGCGCTGTCCATGCCGCTCGATTGGAGCGGAGCGCTCTTCGGAACGCGCTGCTCGGTTCGTGTTCGGTTGGTGTGGTCCGCTCCCTCACGGTCGCGGCTCTGAACCGCGAGCGTCAGCGAGCGCTCGGCCGGCGGTCTGCCAAGGCCGAGCCCGGCTAACGGCTTGAGTTATACCGGCCGGTGTCCTATGATCGGGCTGCCCATTTTGGGGAACTTGTGGAGAGCCGTTTTGCCTGAACCTACCAAAGTCGCGTTCGTCTCCCTCGGCTGCGCCAAGAACCTGGTCGATTCGGAGAAGATGCTCGGCCAGCTTGCCGAAGGCGGATGCCTGATCACCAGCGACGAGGCCCAGGCCGACGTGATGGTGATCAATACGTGCGGCTTCCTGGCGGCGTCGCGCGCCGAGGCCGTCGACGTGATCGCCGACGCCGTCCGCCGCAAAGAGCGGGGCCGGCTCAAACGCGTGGTCGTGGCCGGCTGCCTGGTGCAACGCGATGGCGAAA
>DASXUA010000490.1:0-4698 GCA_036505095.1 Phycisphaerae bacterium | reverse complement strand
ATCGCCACCGCCGCCGTTGTTCCTACCAGCATCGCAAGATAGCTGACTGGGTATAGAGAGTCGCAAAGTCATTCTGAGCCCGCGTGTGAAGAGTTCTTCGTGGGACCGGCACCTTGAGAATGGTTCTGGCCAGCTTGGCGGAGGGAGACGAACTGGGATCCAACATTCTCCACCTGAAGATTATAGGGCCGTGACCCTGCAATCACATACCGCGTTCAGGCTCCGGGGCGGTCATCGCTGGTAGACGCCAACCAGGGTTGCTTCGGCGATGGTGTGCTTGCGCGCCTCGCGCTGGAAGGATGAGCGGTTTTGGGCCGGCGTTCTGCGATGCGCTGCGCCGGGACCATCCGATCTTGACGGAGGCAGCGCTGCACAAGGCTAAAGAATTTAATTCTCAGCGCTGCTATTACCGAGGCATTGGCCGTTACGCTCCGTCTGCTGCCTACGCGCATGGACGCGCGGACTTGCAGAAGAAGGACAATTTTGCGGCAGGTTCGCTGTACAACGCGCCCGAGCTCAACAACATTGAGGGTTGTCTGGCACGAATCTCAAAGCGCATCATCTCGCCCACCCGACGTGGAGGCTCTTGATCGCGCCATCCACGCCGCCGTAACCATCTTGAACACTGAGCGAAAGGTCGATCCGTTGGCCAAACAGAGAATCTCTGCTTAGCTCGACCGGAAGGCGCCGATTGCCACGGTGAACAAGCGCCCCGCGTGCGACGCGATCGAATTCAGCACCGGGACGCTGCAACCCACGGAGATGTCGTCGTGTCCTCCCGGATTTCACGCAGGTCACTATTCAAGACTGCAGGAGCCGCTGGAGTAGTGACCATAGCTCCAAGCGTGCTCCCTGAAACCTCGGACAGCGCGCACTCGGGCGATGCTCTCGCGCAGGCGGTCACAAGGCCGGCCGCCATCCACTCGCAGCCGATCACCTATATTTTCTTTAATTTGGATGAAGTCGAATTTATCGAGGCAGCGGTCGCACGCTTAATACCCGCCGACGACCGCTGGCCGGGTGCCCTCGAGGTCGGCGTCACCAACTATATCGACAAGCAGATGGGCGGCGCCTGGGGAGCCGGGGAGCGGCTCTATCGGAGCGGCCCATGGCAAGCCGGCACGCCCAGCCAGGGATACCAGCTGCCACTAACACCGGCCGAGCTATTCCGGACGGCGATCGCGGCGATCAACAAGGAGCTCGCCGCCAAAGGCACGCCGTTCGCCGCAATGACGCCCGCCAATCAGGACGCCTATCTCAAGGAGCTCGAAACGACAGATCGGGATCTGGGCGGCGTGCCCGCAAGGGAATTCTTCGCGCATCTCTGGGAAGCCACGGTCGAGGGCTTCTTCGGGGATCCCGTCTATGGTGGCAATCGCGACATGATCGCCTGGCGTATGATCGGCTTCCCCGGCGCCTACGCGTCCTACTATGACGTGGTCGACAAGCACGGCATCGTCATCGATCGCCCGCCCATGAGCCTGGCGCAGGACGCTATGGGCCACGTCCATCTCGATCCCAACATCCCTCCGAAGCTTCCCTGAAACCGACGGAGACGCGGCATGGCAGAACGGTTGCGGCCCGTGGATGCGGTGACGATCGGCGTCGGCATGACGGGCTCCATCCTGGCGAAGGAGTTGGCCGCGGCCGGCCTCAAGGTGGTCGGGCTAGAGCGCGGCGCCGGGCGCGACACTGTGCCGGATTTCCAATCGCCGGCCATGCACGATGAGTTGCGCTTTGCGATCCGCAAGTCGCTAATGATGGACACCACCCGCGAGACCATGACGGTGCGCGCCAACGTCGACCAGACGGCGCTGCCGCTACGGCGGATCAGCGGATTCCTGCCGGGCACCGGGCTGGGCGGCTCCATGGTCCACTGGAACGGCCAGACCTGGCGCTTCCAGATCGCGGATTTCATCTACCGCACTCGCATGGAGGAGCGCTACGGGAAGACCTTCCTCGATCCCGATCTCGCAATTCAGGATTGGGGCGTGACCTATGATGAGCTTGAACCCCATTACGACCGCTTCGAGTACCTGTGCGGGATCAGCGGCAAGGCGGGCAATCTGAACGGCCAGCTCCAGCCCGGCGGCAATCCGTTCGAAGGCTGGCGCTCGCGCGAATACCCAACACCACCCATGAAGGAAGCATATTGCGGCGCTCTGTTCCGCCGGGCGGCCAGCGAGCTCGGCTATCATCCCTTCCCGATGCCGTCGGCCAACCTGAGCCAGCCTTACACCAATCCGGAAGGCGTCTCGCTGCACGCCTGCGTCTATTGCGGCTTCTGCGAGCGGTTCGGGTGCGAGCACTACGCCAAGTCCAGCCCGCAGACCATCGTGATGCCGGTGCTGCTCAAGAATCCCAACTTCGAGCTACGCACCGGTTGCCAGGTGCTGCGCATCACCCTAGACAACACCGGCAGGAAGGCGACCGGTGTGGTCTACACCGATGCCGCCGGCCACGAGTTCGAGCAACCTGCCGAGCTTGTTCTGGTGACCGCCTTCGCGCTCAACAATGTCAGGCTTCTGCTGCTGTCGGGCATCGGCAAGCCATACGATCCGCGCACCGGTGAGGGCGTCACCGGACGCAATTACAGCTATCAGACGGTCAGCGGCGTCGACGTGTTTTACGACGAGAGCGTCAACATCAATCCATTCATGGCGTCGGGCGCACTGGGAACAATCATCGACGACTTTGCCGGCGACAATTTCGATCACGGGCCGCACGGGTTCATCGGCGGCGCCTTCATCGGGGCGAACATGTCGCATGGTCGCCCGATCGAATTTCATCCGACGCCGCCGGGAACGCCGACCTGGGGCCAAGCGTGGAAGGATGCGGTCATTCGCCATTACAACCATACGGTCACGCTGTTGGCACATGGATCATCGGCTTCTACTCGTGGCAACTATCTCGATCTCGATCCGACCTACCGGGATGCGTGGGGCCAGCCACTGCTGCGGATGACGTTCGAGTTCCCGGAGAACGACATTCGGATGTCGGCCTTCGTCACCGATAAGATGCTTCAGATCGGCCGCGCGATGGGTGGGAAGACAGTCGCTGGCGCACCGGCCAAGCGCCCCTATAACGCGACCATCTATCAAACGACCCACAATACCGGCGGCGCGATCATGGGGGCCGATCCGAGAACCAGCGTGGTCAATCGCTACCTGCAATGCTGGGATGTGCCCAATGTCTTCGTGATCGGCGCATCGGCCTATCCACAGAACGCCACCTACAACCCGACGGGAACACTGGGCGCCTTGACCTACTGGGTCGCCGATGCGCTCAAGACCAAATACCTCAGGTCCCCCGGACCGCTGGTGCCGACATGAGGACCAGGAATATTCTGCCCAGTGGAATGATATTGGCGATAGTCATTGCCGCCGCCTTCAAGTTCGCGGATGCGCAGACTGCTCCGCGCCAACCGGATGCGAAGCATGGTGCCGATATCGTCGCGCATGGCACCGCGGCCGGAGCGCCGCCCTGCGAGACGTGTCACAGCGTCAACGGCAATCCCGACGGCAGCGGCACATTTCCGAGACTGTTTGCTCTCCCGGCTTACTATCTGGCCAAGCAGTTGACTGACTACAAGGCGGGAACCAGAACGAGCGACATCATGCAGCCGATCGCGCAGATGCTTTCGGCGGACGACATCGCCGATCTTGCCGCATTCTATGCCGGCGCGAATGCACCGCTGCCTTCGCTCGCCGCGCCCGACCCAGCATTGGTCGCGGCCGGGCAACAGCTGGCAATGGTCGGGAACGCTGCGAAGGCCGTGCCGGCCTGCAATAATTGCCATGGACCCGGCGGCACCGGACTACCGCCCGCAATTCCCGCTCTGGCCGGCCAGTTCGCACCCTACGCGGTATCCGAATTGCAGCTTTGGCAACGAGGTATTCGCAAAAACGACGGAGGCGCCCAGATGTCAGACTTGGTGCAACGCCTCGATGAGCGCGACATTGCCGCCGTGGCCGCTTACTATCAGCAGGTGAAGAGCGCACTCCCCGCGAGCGCGGCGCCGGCCAAATAAGCTCAGCGCTCGACGCAGGAGCGCCGGGTTGGGATCGGCCGGGAGGGTGGGACAGTGCCTGGGACGAACCCCGAGCGGCAGGAGGTTCTGATTGTCGGCGCCGGGCCGGCCGGCCTCCTCGCGGCTTGCGAACTGGCCCGCTATGGCGTCATGCCGCGCGTCGTCGAACGCCAGCTCGTCCCACATCGGCAGGCCCGCGCGACCGCTATCCAGCCCGCCGGCCTCGAACTCCTTGCGCGCGCAGGCGTGCTCGCGCCCTTCCTGGAGGCGTCGGTGCATGTGCGCCGCACGCGGTTCTTCGGGCCGGGCTGCACGGAGATCGCTGTCAGCGATTTCGCCGGCATCTGCTGCCCTTACGAGTACCAATGCAGCCTACCGCAATGGCAGACTGAGAGCATCCTGCTCGCGCACCTTCACCGTCTCGGTGGAGCGGTCGAGCGCGGCATCACGGTGATGTCTGTCGATGACGACGCTGACTGGCTTAAGGTGGTTCTGCGCCGGCCGGACGGGGAGATGGAGACGACGCTGGCCCGCTACGTGCTGGGGGCCGGCGGAGCGCACAGCATCACCCGCCATTCGATGCACGAAACGCTCGGCGGGGACACTTATCCCGGCCGCTACGTCGTCGCGGATATCCGCGCCGATCTGCCGCACGAGCCGGAGGAGTC
>DASXUA010000489.1:0-4129 GCA_036505095.1 Phycisphaerae bacterium | reverse complement strand
TTCGAGCGGCGCCCCGAAGGCATCCCCGTGCGCGGCGTGCGGTTCGAACAGGACGGCTTCCACGCGCGCCAGCAGGAAACCCTTGTCGAAAGGTTTGGTGAGATAATAGTCAGCGCGGGCCTCCAGCCCGCGTAGCACGTCGGCCGGGTCCGACAGGGAGGTCAGCAGGATGACGGGGATATCCGCAAGCTGCGGGTTGTGCTTGATCGCGTGGCACAACTCGTAGCCGTCCATGACCGGCATCTCGATGTCGCTGACGACCAGGGTAGGCCGCCGCCGCTCGATCGCGGCCAGGGCCTGTCGGCCGTCGCCCGCCACCGTCACGCGGCAGCCGCGCCCCTCCAGCAGGTTGCGCAGCAGCTCCGCCTGCGTCTGGCTGTCCTCCACGATCAGGATTTCGATGTCGCCCGCCATGCATGATTCCTCCCGACGCTAAGCGTCCCCAGGCCCGACGGATCGGGCTTGGGGTCCCCCTACCCTTGTACGGCGCCGCGCAATAACTCCGCGATCCCTTCCGGGTTCAGCACATACGCGGCGGCGCCGAGCGCGACCGCGCGGCCCGGCATTCCATACACCACGCTGCTCTCGCGGTCCTGTGCGACCGTCAGCGCCCCTTTCTCTCTCATGACTTTCAGTTCCTCCGCACCATCGGTGCCCATCCCGGTGAGCAGCACGCCGGCCGCCCGCGGGCCGAACGCGTTGCACACGGAGACGAACAGGTGTGACACCGAAGGACACACGAGCTGATTCGATTCGGCCGGGCGCAGCGCAATCCGACCGTCGCCCCCAATGCTCATCTGGCAGCCGTCGGGCGCCAAATAGGCGTGCCCCGGCAGGAGCAGCTCTCCGACCACGGCGATGTGAACGGGAAAGCTCGTGCTGGCACTCAACCACTCCGCCAATCCCTGCAGGAATCCCGGCGCGATGTGCTGCACGATCAACAGCGGCGCGCGAAAGTCTCGCGGCAATCGCCCCAGGATCGTCTGCAGCGCCAGCGGTCCGCCGGTCGAGGCGCCCACGGCCACGATGCGGATCTCGCAAGAACGTGGCGGCGGCGGCGCTGAAGCTGCCGCCCGCTCTCGGGTGGAGCGCGAGCCCGCACGGCGCCGCACCACGCGCACTTCCGACATGGCCCTGATGGTCTGAACAAGTTTGCGGGCCTCTTCGCCATGTCCGGGATGGCCGCGCTCTTTCGGTTTGATGGCAACCGCCACGGCCCCGGCTTCCATCGCGGCGAAGGTCGTCGCCACTTCCTCCGGCTGCCCGCGCGCACTGACAATCACGACCGGAATCGGGTGGCTCTCCATGATCCGGCGCGTCAGCTCGAACGCATTGGCGCGCCTCAAACCGGTGGCCACCGCGGCGATGTCCGGCTTGGACCGCGTCAGCAGCTCCAGCGCCGTCCGCTCGTTATCCGTCGTGCCGATCACATCGATAAGCGGGTCGGGCGCGAGCGTGTTCCCCAGGCCATCCCCGGCGACCGGTAAATCTTCAACGATCAGGACTTTGATCTTTTCACCGGTCACGAGTCACGCCAGCCTTTCCACCACCTCCAGCAGGTTGCTTTGATCAAAACTGCTCTTGACGATGTAGGCATTGGCGCCGACATCGACGCCGCGCTCGCGATGCTCCCGGCTTTCAAGGGCCGTCACCAGCACCACCGGCAAGTGCGCCAAGTGCGGGTCGGAGCGTAACTTCGCGGTCAACTCAAAGCCGTTCAGGCGCGGCATCTCAATATCCGAGACGACCAGGTCGAAGGTTTCGGTCTTGAGCAGCCGGAAGCCATCCAGGCCATCCACGGCCGTCTGCACGCGATAGCCGGCCGACTCCAGGATATCTCTCAGCAGCATGCGCGAGGTGATGGAGTCCTCCACGACCAGGATCGACTTGGGCTGCGCGGGCACGTGTGCTTCGCCCGCGCGCGGTGCCGTGCTCAACCGGACCGCCGACTGCAGCAGATCGGCAACGTTCACCACGGGAACCGCTTTGCCGGACCCCAGCACCGTTGCGCCGGCGATATTGCGCACGCGGACCAGCGGCCGGCTCAGGCGCTTGACCAGCACTTCCTGCTCTTGCAGCACGGCATCCACCGCAAAGCCGATGCGCCCCTCGCCTGCGCCTATGATCAGCACTTGCACGAAGCGCTCGTCGCTCGCGTCGGGCTTGCGCGGGATTCCCAGGGCATCGTCCAACCGCACCAGCGGAACCACGCGCCCATTCAGCGGGAAGGCCGGGCGGTTCTGGATGGTCCCCACGCCGGCAACCGGGATTCGCACGGCGCGCTCCACGTGCGCGGTCGGCAACACAAAAGTCTGCCCGGCGGCCTGGACGAGAATCCCGCGGAACGTCGCCAGTGTCAGCGGCAAGAACATGCGGAACGTGGTGCCGTGCTGCACGCCCGTTTCCACCAGGATGCGGCCGCCCAGCTTCTCGACTTTCTCTTTGGCGATCGCCAGGCCCAACCCACGACCAGAAAGTTCAGTGACCACAGCGCTTGTGGAGACCTCGGGACGGAAGATTAGCGCGAGCGCTTCGGCCTCTGGCAGGCTGCGCGCCTCGTCCTGCGAAAGCATTCCCTGACGCACGGCGGCCGACACGACTTCGGCCGGGTCGATGCCGATCCCGTCGTCGGAGATGACGATCTCGACCTTGTTGCCCTCGACCTGCGACGCGGCGAGCAGGATGTTTCCGCGCGGCGGCTTGTTCCGGGCCGTGCGCTCCGGCGGCCGCTCGATCCCGTGATCCACGCAGTTGCGCAGCAGGTGAATGAGCACGTCCTTCATCTCCTCTAGGATGCGCTTGTCGATCTCGACCTCGCCGCCGCGGATTTCCAGATCGATTTCCTTGCCCTGATCGCGCGACAGGTCGCGCACCAGCTTGGGGAACATCGCGAAGGTCGTGGCCCACGGCAGCATCAGCAGGCACTTGGAGTCTTCCAGCAGCCCATCCACCAGGCTGGCGGTCGCGCGCCGCTCCTGGTCGGCTGATTTCAACAGGCTTGTCAGGCGGTTTACTACCAGGTTGATGTAGCTATGGTTCCAGTCCAGAAAATCCAACAGCCGCAACGCCTCCGACGCCTGGCGACGCCCCTCAGTGCCGGCTTGCTGGGAATCGCCTTCGAAGAGCTGGCGTGCGGAGCGCGCCGTCCCGGCAACCTTGGACCATTCCTGCTCACAGGCAGCGAGCATTTCGAGGATGCCGCGCAACTCGGCCGGCCGCTGGTTGCCGCTCAGCTTCAGCGCCAGCAACTCCTCGGCGCGCCGTAGCAGCGCTTCGAGCTTGGCCGTGGAAATCCGCAGGGTCTCGTGCGCGGTGGCCCGCGCCGCTGACTCGACCTGCGGCTCCGCCGTTTTCGGTTCGGGTTCCGAGCGGGGCGCCGGCGGCGCAGCCGCGGCTTGCGCATTCAGCGCTTCGAGTTCTTTGAGTTGCGCGAACAATCCCGAGATATCGTCCAGCGTATCCAAAGCCGCCGCGCCGCTGCTCGAACTCGGCAACATTCTTCCCATCAGGTCCAGCGCGCGATGCAGCGGATCGAACCGTTCCGGGACCGGCTCGATGGCGCCATGCTTCCAGGCCGCGAAAACGCTCTCCATTGACTGACAAATGGCTTCGATCTGGTTGAAATTCACGGCGCGCGCTGCGCCCTTGAGGCTGTGCGCTTCGCGGAACGCGCTGGCGACGATCTCTTCCCGTCGCGCGCCGTGCGGGGTCTTCTCCAGCTCGAGCAGCCCGGAGGCGATCGCGTCCAGGTGCTCCTGCGCCTCGACCTGGAAGGCCGCCCGCAGCCGGGTGAGAAACTCGTCGTCTTTTTGGCTCATGCAATCGCCCGCCGCTCGCCGCTCGCCGCTCGCTTACGCGTCGCGGCTCTGAACCACTCATCGCTCACCCGTCCTTCACCTCGAACTTCTTAACCAGTTCCCGCAGTCGCCGTCCCAGGCCATCAAGGTTGCGAGCGGCCTCCTCGAGCTGCTTGGCGCTGTCCACATTTTGCGTGCTGGCCTGCTTGACGCTCTCCATGGCCAGCGCCACCTGGTCCATGCCCACGAGTTGCTGCTGACTGGAGGCGGCGATCTGCGTGGCCGCCTGGGCGGCTTCGGCCACGCTGCCGGCCAGCGCCACAATTGACTCG
>DASXUA010000488.1:0-2793 GCA_036505095.1 Phycisphaerae bacterium | reverse complement strand
TCGCGCCGGCGCGGCGTCCCGCCCGGGCGATCCTCCGGTCCGCCGACCAGGTGACTCGGATCGGGCACGATGTCGTGACCCAGCAGATCATCTTGCGCACTCGCTGCCGGCGCCGTTCCACGCCGGTCATTGCCGGCCGGCAACGGCGGCAACGAAGGATCATGCTCGGGCTCGAGACTCATGACAAGCTTCCTCCGCACACACTCGCGGCTGGCCGCGGGCATTGCGCGATCATTCACCCGACGAGGCCGAGAGATCCTCCTCTTCGCCGCCCTGGGTGCCGCCCACACGGCCGCCCTGCGACGTGCCGGATTGTCCGCCACCCGGCTGCGAACCGCCGTAGCCGCCCGGCGGCTTCCCGCCGCTGGGAGCGCCGCCGCTGGGAGCGCCGCCACCACGGCCCGGTGTACCCGCGTCACGCTTCTGACCGCCTGCCTGTCCAGGCTGTTGCTGTTTTTGCTGGCCCTGTTGGCCCTGTTGTTCCATTTCCTCTTCGTTCCGCTGCGAGCCGAACTGCTGGCCGCCTTGTGGTTGATCGCCTGGCATGGAGTTGCTCCTGAAAAAATCGTCGGGTGTTTGTCGCGCCGCGGTGCCGACTTCCACCCGCGGCACGTATCACTGGGCAAGATGCGGGCCAAATCCTGAACACACTCGAAAAAGGCGAGGCGCTGTGCTTGAGGCCGGTGAACATCACGAGCGGCAGCGGTCGACATGGCTTCAACGCAATGGCCAAACGCAGCGCGCGCCGTGCCGCGAACAAGCGGCCGCGAACGCTCGCTGCCGGCGCAAGGGCACGCGAGTCATCGTGCGGCGCGCAGTTGCGGGAGGAGCCGTCGGCCCCATTGAAGGAGCTGCTCGGTTTCATCGCTCGAATAGGTGTAAACGTGCGGTTTGCCGAGGCCGAGCACACCGACGAGTTCGTCGGCATCCATGACGGGCACCGCGATGGCCCCTTCCACGCCGGTGAATTTTGCGGCGGGGCGCGCGACCCCGGAGCTATCGGATTGCAAGTTGCAGATCGTTACCGGCGCGCGGCGCTGGGCGGCCGCTCCGGCGATGCCCTTGCCGAGCGGAATGCGACTGACGACTGGCAGCAGTGCGGGCGGAACGCCGAACGACGCGACCAGGTGCAGCAGCCCATCGGACCCCATGACATGAATGGTGCCGGAAACGGCCGCGAACCGGGTCCCGAGAAGCATCAGCGCGTCCGCCAGCGCGGCGGAAGGATCATGGGCGGTGAGCGCTGCGGCGAATTCGGCTTCGAACGATTGGATCACGAGTGAATTGTCGCGCGGACCCGGCTGGTTGCCAAGCGTGGATTTGGCTCGGGCATGCTTACCCGCTGCGCGTGAAAGCATGCCACCCAGCGGGCCGCTGCCACCTGCTGGACTTGCCCGCTCTGGCTTAAGCGCCTTGAATGGAGAAGAACATTTATGGCGCGGGATCAGTTTCTCATCCCAGAAAGGAAGAATTACATGAGTCGCCGAAGCTGCGGTGTGCTGGCGTCTGCGGTCGTCGCTTTGCTGGTGGGTTGTCCGCCGTCCGGCGGCGGTGGCGGTTTTGTGAACACGAATACCGGCAACGGCAATGGTGCCGCCAACGCCAACCGCAACGGAAATCGGAATGGGAATGCCAATGCGAACCCGAACGCCAACGGCGGCGCGGGCATCGAGCGCGACTTCATCGCGACGCTGACCGGCGCGGCGGAAGTGCCGGCGACCGCTTCGCTCGGCACCGGCACCGGAACGTTTACTTTGAACGCCGCCGAGACGGAGTTGAGCTTCACGATCAGCGCGACCGGACTGACCGGCGAGGTGATCGCGGCCCACTTTCATCGCGGCGCCACGAACGTCTCCGGCCCGGTCGTGTTCAACATTACCAGTTCGGTGGTGTCCGCGGATGGTCAGGCCACCGCCGACGGCACTTGGCCGATCGGGTCAGCGGATCGCGACGCCCTGCTGGCGGGCGATATCTACGTCAACTTGCACACGGTGCAGTTCCCGGATGGCGAAATCCGCGGGCAGCTTACGGAGATCGGCAATATGCCCCGTCCGCCGCCGTAGGCGGATTGCATCACGCCCGCAGCGCGCCGGCCGCGATTCGGGCATAAGGGCACTCAGGGTGCAGTTCTGCCGCGATGCTGCCTGGGGGGCCGGCGCGGGCTCATCCGTGGTCCAGGTCGGAATTCCTGGGAGGTTGGACTCCTTTACGAGGCACGCGGCGTGCTCTCCTTATGGCCAAGGAGGGCCGTCGGAGCGGTGTTATGCCTGGCTATCTGAATGACAGACCTTGCGCCAGCCTCGGCACGCTGGCGGTCGCGTTGCTCGCGGGGTTCAGTGGTTGCGGGGCGCCGCAACTGCGCGTCGAGGACGCGGTGTTGGCGCCGAACGACAAGGCGACCCTGAGGGCCTATGCCGAGCACAGTGTGGCCGGCTTTCTACGCGGCGGCGAGCAGGGGCTCAAGGTGCATTTCCTGCTGGATGGCCAGGAAGTCGGCCATGCCAGGACCAATCTTGATGGCAAGGCGGAGTTGAAGTGCCGTTTGCCGCGCGAGACGCCGCGGGTGGTCGAGGTCGTCACATCGCTGGCTGGGAAGCGTGCGCAAGCGCGCGGAAATGTATACGTGTGGCGCAAGGACCGGCCGATTGTGCTGGTGGACGTCGATGCGACTATCTCCGAAACCGATTACCTGGAGCTGACGTTTGCCCCGGCCGACCATTCATCACGGCCGATCAAGAACGCGGCCGAAACCCTGCACGAACTCTCGAACGATTTCTACATCGCCTATTACAC
>DASXUA010000487.1:0-16417 GCA_036505095.1 Phycisphaerae bacterium | reverse complement strand
GACGACTTCGAGGTATTCCAGGGCTGCTTGAGCGGTCCAGATAACCCGGCGGATCCGAACTGCGCCTGCCCCGCGGGTTTTACGAACTGCAATGGGACGTGCACCTTCACCGCCAGCGACAGTGCAAACTGCGGCACATGTGGAAACGCTTGCGCTGCGGGACTGGTGTGCCAGAACTCAGCATGCCAGCCATGCCCGCCTGGCCTGACCGCGTGCTCGGGCGCTTGCGCATACCTGCTTGAGGATCCCGTGAACTGCGGCAGTTGCGGCAACGTCTGCCCGCTGGGCACCTCCTGTCTTGGCGGGGCCTGCAAGCCCAACGATCCGTGTTGTCCTTAATTACGGAGATATCCCCATGAACTTATCAAGGTTTTGCGGTGCGTTGGTACTCTCGATCCTGTTGCTGGCAGGGCCGCTCACGGGCCAAGCCAGCGCGGTGATCCCGGGTGATTTCGACGATGACGGGGACGTCGATCTTGCGGATTTCGCTGACTTCCAGACGTGCTTTCTGGGTCCGGCTATTCCGCAGATGGACCCGGTATGTACCGACGCCCGGCTCGACACGGACGAGGACGTGGACCTCGACGACTTCGAGGTATTCCAGGGCTGCTTGAGCGGTCCAGATAACCCGGCGGATCCGAACTGCGCCTGCGCGCCGGGGCAGACGTTCTGTGACCCGGCATGCGTGGATCTGATGTCGAACTCCTTCAATTGCGGCGCCTGCTATCACCAATGCGCGCAGTCGGAGGTCTGTGCGGGGGGGACGTGTCAAGGTCAGTGCAGCGGTTGTGAGGCAGGCCCCGGCGCAGACCCAATCCCGAGCGATTTCGACGATGACGGCGACGTCGATCTGGCGGATTTCGCCGAATTCCAGCGGTGCCTTCTTGGTTCGGCTGTTCCCCAGACGGACCCCCTGTGCACCGACGCCCGGCTCGATGCGGACCAGGACGTGGACCTCGACGACTTCGCGGTATTCCAGGGCTGCTTGAGCGGTCCAGAAAACCCGGCAGATCCGAACTGCGCCTGCGCGCCGTGGCAGACGAATTGCGGCGGGGGGTGCGTTGATTTGACGATGGACCCCTCCAATTGCGGTGCGTGCAATAATCAATGCGCGTCGGCGGAGGTCTGTGCTGGGGGAGCATGTCAAGATGCTTGCGGCGGTTGTCCGATCGGATGGGTCTGCTTCGTCGGCAGTTGCTGCAACCCCACAGTATCTTGCTGTTTCGACCCCTGTCCGCCCTGATCGCCGCCCTCGCTGGCGATGCGGTCGCGGGGCCAATATCACGGAGAACGCGACATGAACCTACCAAGATTTTGCGGCGCTTTGGGACTCTCGATCTTACTGCTGGCAGGGCCGCTCACGGGCCAAGCCAGCGCGGTGATCCCGGGCGATTTCGACGATGACGGCGACGTCGATCTCGCCGATTTCGCCGACTTCCAGACGTGCTTTCTGGGTTCGAGTGTTCCCCAGACGGACCCGGTGTGCGCCGGCGCCCGGCTCGACGCGGACGAGGACGTGGACCTCGACGACTTCGCGGTATTCCAGGGCTGCCTGAGCGGTCCAGAAAACCCGGGCGATCCGAACTGCGCCTGCTTGTCCGGTGAGACGAACTGCGACGGCACCTGCGTCAACACGACCAGCGACCACGCGAACTGCGGCGCGTGCGGCAATGTTTGCCCCGCCAACAGCGTATGCGCGAATGGATCCTGCGTAGCGTCGTGCAACTTCCCGTTCATACCATGCGACGGAGTCTGCGTAGACCCGACGTCCGACCACAACAATTGCGGAGGCTGCGGCGTGCAATGTGCTGATGATGAGGCCTGTATTAGTGGTTCTTGCGTAAGTGGTTGAGGGGTCCCATTCCCGTAGTCATCACGTCGAGCAGAGTTAAGCTAGTGTTGCCGCAGCCCGGAGTCAAGTTCAAGGACGCGGATCTGAGGTTCTGATATCGCCGCTCCGAGCGGCCCTGTTTTTAACCAGCGCGTCTTCGGCAAACTTGATCTCCGGGTGATCCGGTGGCAACAACTTGCGGCGCATCGCCAGGCATGCGCTCCACCACGGCTCCGCTTCGACAAACTGGCCGCGATCGTCGTAGATTTGCGCCAGAAGTTCTTGGCAATCGGCGATATCCCAGTGCTCAGAGGAGCGTTTCTTGGTGTAAATATCCAGCGCCTTGCGGCAGGCGGTCTCGGCCTCGTCGAGATTTCCTATTCGCCAGCGGATGCGGGCCAGACAGAGTAGATTCCATGCCAGCGAGGGGTGGTCCTGAGCGAGGCGACGGGAACGGATGTCGATCGCCTCCCGCACGACCGCCTCCTCCTCAACATACTTGCCTCTGGTGCGAAGTATGTCAGAAAGAAACGTCAGGCGGGCGGCCAACGCCCGCTCGTTGTCCCCCGGGAGCCGTCGCACCATTTCAACTGCGTCGCGCATCGCGGTTTCGGCTTCGTCCAGCTTGCCGAGGGCCATCAGACACCAGCCGAGCATTCCGGTGCTGGTGGCCACGTCGCCATGCTCCGCGCCCAGATGCCGGCGGCGAGTGTCAAGCGACTCGCGCGCGAGCGGCTCGGCCTCACCTGCCCGCCCGGTCTCGATGAGGATGGATGCGAGATCGTGCTGGCTTTCGGCGACTTCAAGGCTGTGTGGCCCAAAAAGCCGGCGGCGCATGTCAAGGGCCTCGCGCGTGGGCGCTTCGGCGTCGGCAATATCGCGCTTCTCCTGAAGGTTAGCGGCCAGGTCAGTGAGTGCTTCGGCGAGTTCGGGATCGTCGCCGGTTGTGAACGTCCTGCGCAGTTCTACTGCCTTTCGAAGGTGGCGATCGGCGTCGAAATAGAGTCCCAGCGTGCTGTAATGGTTGCCCAGCGTCTGGTGAACGGACGCGGCGACTTCGGGCTGATCGACGAGTTCCCGTTCC
Source organism: Phycisphaerae bacterium (assembly GCA_036505095.1). Classification (GTDB taxonomy): domain Bacteria; phylum Planctomycetota; class Phycisphaerae; order UBA1845; family UBA1845; genus DASXUA01. The sequence goes on along the minus strand of DASXUA010000487.1, from coordinate 13,502 downwards.
AGGCGTTCGGCGGCGTGGTCCAGCACCTCGCGAACGGTGAGGGCGTCTGGACCGATGTCATCCGGATCGACGCCGGCCAGCATGTTCTGCAAGAACGCCAGCACCTGCCGCGACTTAACGGCCTCGCGTTCGGCACGCGCGCGGGCGGAGGCCATGGCAAGCCCAAAGACCGCCAGCAGGAGCACGATGCCGGCTGCCATTCCGACGGGCAGGCGATAGCGGCGAAGGCTCTTTTTGAGCATGTACCAGCCGCTGTCGCGCTTGGCTTCGATCGGTTCGCCGGCTAGATAGCGAACGATATCGCGCCCCAGCTCGCCTGCAGTCTGATACCGCCGCTCGCGCTCCTTGGTCAGACATTTCAACACAAGCGTGGCCAATTCATCGTCGATCTGGCGCCTATGGCTACGCGGGTCGGCCGGCTGAGACTCGAGAATGTGGGCCATGACCAATCGCATTCGGCCGGCAACGGGGTACGGAAACCGGCCCGTAAGCAACTGGTAGAGGATCACGCCCAGCGCGTACACGTCCGTCCGCGTGTCGACGCTGTCGGGCTCTCCTTCGACTTGCTCCGGAGCGGCCCAGGGCAGCGACCCGACAAACTGCCCCGTGACGGTCATCGGCGGCGTATCCTCGTCCGCCGCATGCGGTTCGTTCGCCACCGCGAGTTTGGCCAGCCCAAAGTCCAGGATGTGCGGTACGCCGGCGCGGTCCACGCGGATGTTGCTGGGCTTGAGGTCGCGGTGAATCACTCCCCGCAGATGCGCCGCGTTCACCGCGTCGCAAATCGTCGTGAAGAGCTCGAGCAACTCCTTGATCTCGATCTTTCGATTCTTCGACTTCTCGAAGTTCTGAATGTAGGCGTCAAGCGGCCAACCCTCAATGTAATCCATCACCAGATACGGGTTCGCCCCGGCGGTCCCGCAATCATGGATGGTGACGATGTTCGGGTGACGCAGCTTGGCGAGGACCTGCACCTCGCGCTCGAAGCGCCCGCGCTCCAGCGGGCCGCTAAAGGCGGATTCGCGTAAGACCTTGAGCGCCACGCTCCGGCCGGTGGACTGCTGTAGAGCGAGGTACACGATACCCTGGCCGCCGCGGTGAAGCTCGCGCTGCAGGACATACCCCGAGACAAGGTCCGCTGGGAGCGCGATCTCCGCCGTCCGGCCACGGCGCGTGCCGCCGGTCGAGGTGGACTGAGCGCGCATGTCGGCTGCGTCCACCTGGCGCCGGGCCGACTGGACCCAATCCCGATGGCGAGAATCTTGCACCGGATTCATGCGTACCATGGCTACCGGCCTTCACGCGCGGTCTAATTATTCGTATCCAGAATCCGCGACGCTGAACCTAACAACTCACGGAGTCGGTCGTGGGCCCGCAAGCGCAGCATGTGTACCGCTCCGGCCGACCGGCCCAGGGACTTAGCCACTTCGGCAATCGGCCGGCCTTCCAAATCATAAAGACGAACCGCCCTGGCATAATCATCCGGTAGGCGGTCCAGCGCGGCGTGAACCAGGTCGCAAGCCTCCAGGTCGCGCACCTGAGCGCTGGGCGTGCTATGACTGCTGGTCAGCAGGTCGAACAGTGCGACGTACGACTCGTCCTGGACAGTGACCCGGATGCGCTGGAGTTCGTCGCCAGGACGTTCCAACGCCCGGATCGCATCGCGGAGGTTGTTCTGGGCAATCCGCCGCAGCCACGCCGGGAACGCATCAGCTCTTTCCACATCAAAGCTCGCGATGCGCAGAAATGCCTCGATGTAGCTCACCTGCATGACGTCCCCCGGTTCGATGAGTCCATGCCAGCGGGCACCGATCTGTAGTTTCTGTTCGACCGCGGGGCCGTACCGCTCCAGCAAAGCCCCCAGGGCTTCCCGATCGCCCGCTACGGCGCGGGACAACGACTGGCGATCTTCGGCGTTCATACCCGCTCCGAACCCGATCCGGCACGTAAGATCAGCTTACCCCAGCGGTTACAAAAAATCGACGAAATGCGTGAACCTCGCCCCTTCTCCCGCATAGCACCGGGTCCGTGGACAGCGGCAGCCGCCCGCCTCAAAGAAAGCGCGTGAATGTCGGTTCCTATGCTTCGCACTAGTGCCAAGAGACGTTGCCGAAGGTGGACCCTCAACAGGAGCTGCTGTCATGCACAGTCGACGAATGGCGAAATTGGCGATGTTCGTAGCCGTTGTTCTTGTCGTCATGTCCAGCCCGGCAAGCGGGCAGACGCCGCTGGGATCGGCTTTCACCTACCAGGGGGTACTGAAAGACGCCGGCCAGCCGTTCAATGGTTCGGTGAACCTGGTCTTTCGCCTGTTCAACGCTCAGGTGGGCGGCACGCTGCTCGGGACGCAGACGATCAACAGCGTCGCCGTCGCCTCGGGCGTTTTCAACGTCCAGCTCAACGAGGCAGGCCAGTTCGGTGCCAGCCCGTTCAACGGCGATCGGCGCTGGCTGGAAGTCGCCGTCAATGGCAACACGCTTTCGCCGCGCCAAGAACTGACCGCGACGCCCTATGCCACCTACGCCACGCGCCCATGGGTGAAAAATGGAACAGCCCTCTCCTACGTTGATGGCAACGTCGGAATTGGCACCTCAAGCCCGACATCGCCACTGCATGTCGTTGCGAGCGGTTACGGCTTGGAGCACTCCCTCGGTGCCGCGCGGCTGTCGACCTTTGTAGATCCCAACAATGTCTGGATCGGTAGCGTCAGTCCTCATCCGTTTCACATCTTCACCGCCAACGGTCCGGCGCGACTCACCGTGGATACAACCGGCAACGTGGGCATCGGCAGCACGACCCCCGCGTTTCCGCTCACCATCGGCACACCTTTCCTGAGCTATGGCTGGGTCCACAGCGACGGTGTGCGCCAGGTTGGCTCGTACATCGATGCGACCGGCGGCTGGCTGGGAACGCGCTCCAATCATCCGCTGCATCTTTTCACGAATAATGGAACGCCGCAGGTGACGCTCACCCCGGCCGGCAATCTCGGCATTGGCACGACAGAGCCGGCCTGGCCGCTGACGATCACCTCGAGCTCGAGTCCTTTTGTCGAAGCGTACGGTTGGGTCCATACCGACGGTACGCGGCAGCTCGGCTCATACATCAATTCGTTCGGCGGCTGGCTGGGTACTCGCAGCAATGACCCGCTGTTTTTCTTCACGAACAATGCCAGCGCGCAGGTGACGCTCACCACGGCCGGTAATCTGGGCATCGGCACGACCAATCCGCAGCAGCGGCTGCACGTCAACGGTACGACGCGCACCAACGTGCTGCAGGTTAGCGGCGCTGACTTAGCCGAAAGGTTTCCGGTCAGCGACGAACCGCAGCCTGGCATGGTGATGGAAATCGACCCGGATCAGCCCGGGCGGCTCCGCGTCGCGCGCGAGGCCTACACGCCACGCGTGGCCGGCGTCGTCAGCGGCGCGGGCGATCTCGCCGCGGGCGCCGTACTCGGGCACTTGCCAGGTTATGAAGATGCCCCGCCGATTGCGCTGTCCGGTCGCGTGTGGGTGCTCTGCGATGCGAGCGCCGCTCCGATCGCGCCCGGCGACCTCCTGACGACTGCGGACCGCGCCGGTCACGCGATGAAGGCGCTCGATCGCGAGCGAGCGCAGGGGACCGTTCTTGGCAAAGCCATGACGAAGCTCGACCTGGGCAACACGGGTCTCGTGCTCGTGCTTGTGACTTTGCAGTAAGCGACGGAGGAAGATCATGACCCTTCGAATAATACTATTCGTACTACTGGCCTGCGGCGCCCACGCGCTGGCGCAGGCGCCGCTCGCGATGATCGATGAGCCGTACCAACTCGATTCCGGCGTCCACAGCAACACGGACACCGAATACGTGGCCGCATTCACTGGAGTTGTCTTGCGGCCCGACGCGGTATGGCTTCGCGTGCATCTGGAGGCCGAGCTCGGCAGGGGAAGTTATGTCACGCTTACATCCATGCTCGATGGTCAGGAGCAATCGCTCGACGCAGCCACGCTGGCCGCCTGGAGCGATGCCAGCGCGGGCTTCATGGGCGACTCGGTGCAGCTCGTCCTCTACGTTGCGCCGGGTGATAGCGACGTGTTTGTGCGCGTAACGGGCGTGACGCTGCCGCTGTATCAGTTCGAGCCAACCGCTGATGTGCCTGAAACGATCTGCGGCTCCAATGATGACCGCATTCCGTCGAGTGATCCAGCCGTGGGGCGACTGCTCGCCTCTGGTTGTACCGGCTGGCTGGTCTCGAACGGCGCGGTCCTCACTGCCGGCCACTGCGGCGTCGCTGTGGGCGATTTTCTGGAATTCAACGTACCGGCATCCAGCGCCAATGGCGTGCCGGTGTTGGCGGCGACAAGCGATCAGTATCCGATTACCGCGATCAATGCGGTCCAGAATATCGGCGTCGGAGAGGACTGGCAGTTGCTGGCAGTCGGTCCGAGCAGCATGGGCGGACCGATCCCGCAGGTTGTTCAGGGGTTCTATCGCATGGTCCAGACCACGCCCGCGAACGGGACCACAGTGCGCGTGACCGGATATGGATTGGACAACACACCGGGCGGACCGGGCAACAGTTGCCAGGGCGGCGCAAACCAGGGGCTGCCATGCTCGAGCAACGCCCAATGCCCAGGCGGTGCTTGTATGGTGGCAGCGTGCTGTAACGCTGCGGGGTCCGGGTGCCAGAACAACTGCAACGCCACTTCGCAGACCGAACAGACCACCACGGGACCCTTCAACGGTCTGAGTGGTGGGAACACACATTCCTACGCGGTCGACACTATGCCGGCGAATTCGGGCAGCCCCATTATCTGGGAAGCCTTCCAAGTCACAATTGGCATTCATACGGATGGCGGCTGTACGTCGTCCGGCGGCAATAACCAAGGCACGGCCTTCAACGCCACGCCGCTGCGGGACGCGCTCCAGGCTTTCGCGGGAACGAACGCCGTCTACGTGGATGGCGGGATTTCGGGCCTGCCACAGAATGGCGGCATCTTCGAACCATATACAAATGTAGGGCAGGCGGTGTCGGCCGTCTTGAACGGCGGGACCATCAGCATGGTGACTGGCTCGTATGCTGCCGCCGACGGCAATCTCTTCACGGCCGGCGCGGACGGCCGGGCCATCACGTTTCAGGCGCCGGTCGGTGTCGTCACGATCGGCAATTAGCGCACCGTGATGCACGCGGTGCGGCGGAATCGTGCAGTCAGGAAATCGACTTTTTGGAGGAACAAACATGTTCGCTCGTCGCATCGCTGATGAACATCGAAGGCTCCGCAGTGTGCGCGCGGCTGTGTTGACCGCGCTGGCGCTCTCGTCGCCGGCCTACGCCCAGCCCTCCGCGTTTACTTACCAGGGCCGACTCAGGCAGAACGGTGCGCCGTTCAATGGCACCGTGACGCTCGACTGCTCGCTGTGGAACGATGCGATCAACGGCGGCCAAGTTGGTACCACCATCACACTTTCAGGCGTGAGCATCAGTGAGGGCCTCTTTACGGTTCAGCTCGACTTCGGGCCACAGGCCTTCGACGGCAACCAGCGCTGGCTGCAAATCAGCGTCAACGGCACGCTATTGTCAGCGCGGCAGGAACTGACCGCCGCGCCCTATGCGCTGCACGCCGCTCGGCCTTGGGTGACCAACGGCCAGGATATCTCATACACCCAAGGAAACGTGGGAATCGGGACCAGCTCGCCGGCGTATCCTCTGGATGTGGCGAGCGATACGCGCCTGGCGGGCCGTCTGGCGGCAGGGTCCGATGGAGTCTTCGGGGTCGCGCCTTCCGGATGGTACGCGGGCTATGCACACGTCTTCGACATGTCTCACACCATCAGCGACTTTTCGTCAACGGATTCTTGGGAGCCGTTCCTCTCCCTGATCACCTTGAACTCACCGATCGATCTGACCGGGCCCAATGCGACCTACATTTACGGTCACGAAATCGAGGCGCTGGTACCCGAAACCAACAGCGCATCGTACCGTTACGTGCAAGGCCCATACTGCGGCGCGTTTCATGCGGGTACCGGCAATGTTGAAATCATGGCCGGCGGCAACTTCGTGTCTCAGATCATCGAGTCGGGCACCGCGGATTGGATGGGTGGCGGATACTGCTATTCCGGTGTAGGCGGGAGCATCAACAATACGTCAACCGGCTCGATTATCGCAAACCACGGCCTCGAGATCGGCAGCGGCCATTACGGCTCGGGCGGGAGCATTACGAACGATTACAGTCTGTACGTGTACACCCCCGATCACCTTCAGCCGCTCATCAACCACTACGGCATCTATCTCGAGGACCAGAACTTCGGCCAGAACAACAGCTACGCGATCTATGCGGCCGGCGGTAACAGCCATTTTGCTGACGATGTCGATGTAACCGGCACGCTCTCGAAAGGCGCCGGCTCGTTCAAGATCGACCATCCGCTCGATCCCGAGAACCAGTACCTGTATCACTCGTTCGTCGAATCGCCGGACATGATGAACATCTACAACGGCAACGTCGTGACCGACGAGAACGGTACGGCGACGGTCGAGCTGCCGGCCTGGTTTGAGGCGCTCAACCGCGACTTCCGCTACCAGCTTACCGTGATCGGCCAGTTCGCCCAGGCAATCGTGGCCGAAGAGGTCAGCGGCAACCGCTTCGCGATCCGTACGGACAAGCCGAACGTGAAGGTCTCCTGGCAAGTGACGGGGATCCGGCACGATGCCTATGCCGCAGCGCACCGCATCCCGGTCGAGCAAGACAAACCGGCCGCCGCTCGCGGCGCCTACCTGCACCCCGCTGAACACGGGCAGCCGGCGGAGCGCGGCATTGAAGCCGGCCACGCGCGCGCGTTGGGACAAGCACCAGACCAGCGGGAACACCTGCACCGACGGCCGCGATCATCGGCAGGCCCGGTGAGCAATCCCTAGCAAATGGAGAACACAATCATGTTGCTTAAGCAAAGAATCGCACGACTGTCGGTTGCGGCCGTCCTTTTCGCAACGACGCAGGTGCTGGGGCAGTTCGAAATCAGTTGGTTCACTGTCGACGCCGGCGGCGCCATCAATACGACCGGCGGAACGTTCGATCTGTCCGGAACGGCCGGCCAGTCCGACGCCGGCAGCATCATGACCGGTGGCACGTTCACGCTTGCAGGCGGATTCTGGACGTTTGCGGGCGGCGCCGGCACGAATGTGACGATCACCGCGGCCAATCCACCGACACCAGCCGAGAATCCCTATCAGCCCGGTCAGCCGTACATGGACGTTCTCGATACCGGGACCGGCTCGACCGTGACGGCCGGCATCGGCGCGCCCGGCACCAGCCCGCAGGGTGCCATCGTGTACAGCCCAATTCGCGTGACGTTCTCTGCGCCGCCGAATCCAGCGCCGCTACCCGGCAACATCACCGTCACCTGCACTGGCGGATCACAGCCGTGTCCCAGCGTGATGGCCGTCACGCCCGGGGCCAGTTCTGGCGAGTATCAGATCGCGCTCAGCGGCGGGATTCCTCCGCTGAGCTGCACCACGCTTAACTTTTCCGGCACGGCGGCCGGACAAAGGCTGCAATATCGCTCGCATCCCGGAAACGTAAGTCTGGACATGGCCACCAACACTCAGGACCTGCTCGCGCTGGTTCAGGCCCTCAACAACGGCACGGCCAATCTGCCGGCGAATTTCGCGCGCTACAACGTCAACCGCAGCACCGAATCGCCGCCGGTCAACACGCAGGACCTGCTGCGGTTAGTGCAACTTCTGAATGGCGTGGCGACGACACAGGCATTCAACGGCACCACGGCGGCGCAGTGTCCACCGTAAGCCATGCGGCGTACTCACAGAAGCGGTGCGACGTGTTTCAATGCGGCCCGGCCGGCCCTGTCGGGATCATCAATGTACGGGTAGAGTTCCACGGTGATCCAACCCTTATGTCCAATCGCGCGGATTGCATCGCGCACTGCAGAAAATCGATCGCGCTGGTGCCCGGCACGAGATGCTGGTGCACGCGTGAAGCCGCGATATCTTCGAGATGATCGTGGCGCGTCCGTTGCGCCAGGCGCCGCACGGTTTCGGGCAGCGGTGCTTCGACGCAATATTGCCGCACGCGCCGCAGTTCGCGTTGTCGCTGGCCGTGTTGACGCAGGTGCCGGCGCAGTTTGCCTCACCGGACAAGCAGGCGCAGTTCGGATCCGCAACACCGCGCCGTTCGCGCCGAGCATGTGTGCGCCGCCGGCACCACGTGCGCGAGCGGCTCCTGTGAGGAGCTGATTTGTCCCCCAGGGACGACGCTCGAAGCTGATCGCGGGACGACTTCACCGGCAACTTTCTCGCCATTCGGCAGCGTGATGCCCGCTGATACGCACGGAGCCGCCGGCCATTCACTCCGCGATGGATGGGCGTTTGGGCGTTGTGGAATTCCCAGCGCGCTGCCTTCGTTCAGCGGATATAATCAGCATGGGCGCCCTGAGCCCTGAACGCTCGACAATGTCAACGACGAATCTGAAAACTCTGCTGTCCCGCCATACGATGCCGGCCGCGGCGGAACTCGTCACAACCGAGCCCAACGGCACGATCCGCTGCTATGCCTGCGGCCACCGCTGCAAGATTCTGCCGGGCCGCGACGGCGTGTGCCGGGTGCGGTTCAATGACAATGGTGTGCTGCGCGTGCCGGCCGGTTATGCGGCCGGGGTGCAGGTCGACCCGATCGAGAAGAAGCCCTTTTTCCATGCCTATCCGGCGCGCGACGCGCTGTCGTTCGGCATGCTGGGCTGCGATTATCACTGCGGTTATTGCCAGAATTGGGTGACGAGCCAGGCGCTGCGCGATGATCAGGCCGTCGCCGCGCCGAAGTATTGCGCTCCGGACGATCTGGTCGCACTCGCCAAGGAATGGGACGCGCCGGTCATGGTCAGCACCTACAACGAGCCACTCATCACCAGCGAGTGGGCGGTCGAGGTCTTCAAAGTCGCCCGGCAGGAGGGCATCGTCTGCGCCTACGTCAGCAACGGCAACGGCACGCCGCAGGTGCTCGAATACATCCGGCCCCACGTCGATCTCTACAAGGTCGATCTGAAAGGCTTCGACGATCGCAACTACCGCTCGCTGGGCGGCGTGCTGCAGAACGTGCTCGACACCATCAAGCTGCTCAAGCAACTCGACTTCTGGGTCGAGATCGTCACGCTGGTCATCCCCACTTTCAACGACAGCGACGAGGAACTCACGAAGATTGCCGACTTCCTGGCGAGCGTGAGCGTGGATATCCCCTGGCACGTCACGGCCTTCCATCCTGATTACAAGATGACCGACCCGCCCCGTACACCGGTCGAGACACTCATCCGCGCCTACGAGATCGGCAAACGCGCTGGCTTGCGCTACATCTATCCCGGCAATCTGCCGGGCGAAGTCGGCGCGCGCGAGAACACGAACTGCGTAGGCTGCGGCGCGCTGCTTATTCAGCGCTACGGCTTCATCGTGCAGCAGAACCGCATGGTTGAGGGCCGCTGCCCCGATTGCGGCTACGCGGTGCCGGGCGTGTGGGAGGCGCAGCCACCCGCGCGCACCTACGGCGCCGGCCGGCCCTTGCCCGTCCTGATTTGAAGAGCTACGGGGCGGGCAGCTTACCCGCGACCCAATTCCATAAACCCTGCCGGCGTCGATAGATACAGGTTTGTCTGACCCTGTAGATTTGCTTCGGTCGTACTGATCGGCGATCCTGCGCGGTATCGCCTTCTCCGCACGGATGTAATGCAGGGCGGGGATGCGCATATCTGATTGGACGCCAGACGGCGTCCATGAATGGAGGAAATGCAATGTCAACGCGCAGTTCCGTGCAGGCCGTGGGCCGTGTCGCAGTTCTCTGCGTCGTCCTGGGTGTGGCTTTGCTGGTCGGCTGCCCTCCCGGCCCGATCGGCGGTCGCGGCACGACGAATCGAAACTCTACGAGTAGCGCCCCTTCGCCCGAACGAAATGTCCCACCCGTCGAGAACGTAATGGTGACGGTGAACATTGAGGGCAATGGCCGGGTCACTCAATCCGCGGCTGGCAACTTCGTGACGCTTGAAGCTTTTCCTGACCCCGGCTGGTCTTTCGCCGGCTGGGTCGGCATCTCCGCTAATGGCACGCGTGCGACGATCATCGCGGATGCCACGACCGTGGTTGGCGCGCGTTTCGTCGTGCCGGATACGGATCATGACGGCCTCGACGACCTTCACGATCTCTGCCCCAGCACGCGGTTCGGCATGCAGGTGGATGCCAACGGCTGCGCTGCGGATGAACTCGATGTCGATGGCGACGGCATCAGCGATCCGAACGATCTGTGTCCGGAGACTCCGGCCGGCAGCCCGGTGAACGGGCAAGGTTGTGCGGCCGGGCAGCGCGATACCGATAGCGACGGCGTGCTTGACCCATTCGACCAATGCCCCAACACGGCGGCCGGCGCCTTCGTCAATGGCGCCGGCTGCGCGGCCAATCAACTCGACGGCGATGGCGATGCGATCACGGATGATCTGGATCGCTGCCCGGGGACCCCGCCGGGCAGCGTCGTCGGCGCGGATGGTTGCCCGGTGATGGTGATCCCGACACCCAACCCGATCTGCGGCAACGGCATCATCGAGACCGGCGAGCAATGCGAGCCGCCCGGCAGCGGCAACTGCGATGCGAATTGCCACGTCGTCAACAATCCGCCTCCGCCGCCGGAGAGCCTGGCGGGCACGTGGTCGTCGACGCAGTTCCTGCTGGGGAACCTGGAGGCGCCGACGTTTTACACCGCGCCGGAGTCGTATCAGCTCAATGCCGGCGGCGCGCTGACGTTCGCCCATTTCACGATCAGCGCCGCCGCGATCAGCGACGCGCTGGGCGGAACGGCGACCATCCTGAATACAACGGTCGCGCCGGGCAGCGCCACGAATCTGTATCGCGTACAGGATGTCAATGGTCTGCCGGGCGTCACGCTCACGAGCAGCCTGACGATCCAGTCCTTCACGCTGGCGATCTCGGGCAGCATGGCCACTTGGTCCTTTGACCTGACGCTCTCGTATCTGGTCGAATCACCTGTCGCCGATTACACCGCCCAGCAGCACGTCGTCGGGCAACAGACCGGCACGGTCTCGGCCGGCGGCAGCCAGATCACGTGGACCGCGGTGACCGGAACATCGACGCTGACCAGCGACATTCCCGGAATGCCGAGCGAGGATCCGGCTCCGTTGACCGACTTCACGCTGGGATCGTGGTCCAGAAACGGCGGCTAATTGGAACCAGGGGTTCAGGCACTGAGAGACGGAGTGGCTGAGGAGCGCAGGGTCCTTCCAATCTCTCAGTTTCTCAGTTCCTCTGTGCTCAAACCTGCGATTCTACTTGGCCCCGCTGCTCATTTCTGCGGCGCTGCGGCGGGCGAATTTGAGGGCAGCGTCGCGGGCGCGTCGGAGTGCTGTTTGATCAGGCGTGCCAAGACCCAATCGATATGGTCGCCGCGTATCGATTCGTCAGAAGTCCCGACGAGTTGCAAGGTTTTGGCGCCGGTGATGGTTACTTGAATGTGGAGCGGCTCTTCGCCCGCGCGCAATTTCACAGGCCCCACCGGGCTGTGACCCTGAGCCAGGACGGAAATCGAAGCCTCGCCGTCGAAGTCGTGGTTGATACCCACCAGGGCTTCAAACACGTCGTAGCCTGGGGGAACCAGATAGACCACGCGGAACGGGGCATGGGTACCCAGGCCGCGCACGTAGTAGCGATTTCCCAGATGCAGCAGCCCGCCGGCCACCGAGTGATCCAGGCCCAAGGTGCCCCATCCCTGCTGCGGCGACCGGGCGGGTAAGTCGCTGAGATACACTACGTCGCCACCGGAACTGGGCGCCGCGGCCGCGCGCTGCCCCGCCCACATCAATAGGCCGGCCGCACTCAACACCGCCAGGAACAGCACGGCCGTAGCGATTCGGAAGACGCGCACCAAGCGCGAGTACGGCGGCGGCGCCAGGTCGATGCCGCGCAGCGCGCCACTGGCTTGCGGCCCGGCGGGGCGGGCGTCCCACCCGCCAACGCGCTCAACATTGGCCGGTGTTCCGTGATCGGCGGCCGTTGGCGAAAGCTGGGGGGTTGACGTTGGCAGCGCCAAGCCGGCCAGCATGCTCAGCAGCGCCAACACGAACAGCATCGCGAGCGGCACGGCGATCTGATCCACGTGCAGCGCGAAAGTCAGGTTCAGCAGTGCGGCGCACGACAGCAGCAGATACCCGCGTTCTTTCCAAGCGCTGCTGGCTGCCCACAACGCCAGCAGGGCGAACACCGGATGCGAGTAGCGCTCGTGCATTTCGGTCAGGCACAGGAAGAATGCCAGCCCCAAGGCACCCGCGCACAGCGCGCGGGCCCAGGCGGAGCGCCGCCACGAATAGAGGCTGAGAATGACAGCGACGGCCGTCACGTACAGGACGAGCGAGATGCGCCGCCAGGTCAGGTGGAGCAGCCAGTGGCCGCTCTCGGCGATGTCAGTCGCGCCGCGCGCCACAATGCGCACCAGCATCGGCGGGACGGTGGCGTCCGGCACGCTGCGATTGCCGAACAAGAACCAGGGATTGAAGGCGTTAACCGACAGCTCCGCGTATTGTCCCACTACGCCCACGTAGCCATCGGACAGCACCCGGCGCGCGCAGCCGGCGACGATGAACGGGCTGAGTACCGCCAGCGCAGCGCCCAGCGCTCCGCCGAGCAGCCACGCGCAGCCCCGCAGGCCGCGCCAGCGATAGACATCGAAGATGAAGAGTGGCGCGAAGGCGATGGATTGCAGCTTCATGGCCAGCGCCAGTCCCAGGCTGGCACCGGCCAACGTCGGCCGCATGCGGTTGGTGGCCAGCAGCGCGCCGACCAGCAGGGCCGAATGAATGCCATCCACCTGACCCCAATAGGCCGAGTTGTAGATCGTGACCGGGTTGAGGAAGTAGATGGCCGACGCGACCAGCCCCACGCGCGCCCGGCCCAGGCGGCGACCCTCGATGAACAGCAGGACCGCCGCCAGCAGATCGGCCAGGCAGGCCGGCAGCTTCAAGAGCATCCGCAGCGCGCTCTCGCTGTGCAGGTTCAGATCGGCCCGCGCCGATAGACCGCCCAGGCCGCGCATGATCAGCACGAAGAGTGGTGGATAATTGCAGCCACCCGCTTCTGTATAGAAGTCGCGCAGGCCGTGCGCGGCCAGACCCCGCGCCCAATCGTAGAACAGGCGCGTGTCCTCGTCATGACCGACGGTCGGCAGCAGCGCGGCCCGCGCCACCAGCCCGCCCAGGATAACGAGCGCCAGTCCGACGGGACCCGGATGCCGGACGCCAAAGCCATACACGGACGCAGCCAGACGCGCAAAGGGTTTTGGGTTCACCATGGGCGGATCCGCCCATTCCGATGTCGCAGATCCGCCTTGGCCGGGCGGAGTTCGGGGTTCGCGGTTCAAGGTTTTGACGTCGAGGGGCACTCTTGGCGGGTCGAGATTCAGCGCCGGCGGCCCAGCGGCGAAGGCCCGCGGTGCAGGGTCTGAACCCTGAACCCTGAACCCTGAACCCTCTAG
>DASXUA010000486.1:0-3633 GCA_036505095.1 Phycisphaerae bacterium | reverse complement strand
CTGGATGTGGGCGCTCAACGGGGCCGCGTCGGTCCTGGCCACGTTCGCCGGGATGGTCGTGGCCATGGAGTACGGGCTCACGGCCTGTGTCCTGTCGGCGGCGGCCTGCTACGTCTTCGCTGCCGTCGTCCTCGGCGGGCCGAGGCTCGGCGCGCCGATACCGTAAGACGCGCGCTACTCGCGCCGCCGGACGCGCTTGCGCGTCTTGCGGTCGTAGACGGTGCCCGCCGTGCCACCGACGAGGCCGCCGATCACAGCGCCCTTCTTGCCCCCGATAATCGCGCCGATGCCCGCGCCGCCAACGGTAGAGCCGGCGATGATTGCGACGCTCTTCTTCGTCGAGCGCTTGTGAACGTAGTAGCGCGAGGCGCGCCGCGTGACGACACGGCGGCGCACGACGGTCGTTTGGACCTTTTCATCCGATCCGCTGGTCACGACCGGCCCCGCTGCCGCGGCCGGCACGACCGCCACCGCCGGTGCCACCGGCGCAGCGGCAACCGGCGCAGCGACCGGGACGGCGGGAGCAGCCACCGCCGCAGCCAGCGGCACGGTTCCCGAACTGTTCGATGTCACCGCCCGATGGGCGGCCACGCCGGCAGCGGCCACGCCCGCGGCCGCGAGGACGGCGACTCCGATGACTCGATTCATGAGACCTCCTGCCAGGCAAATGCCTGCACCGTACGTGGAAGCAAGAGGAATGCCAGATCCACGATCGATACGGCCGCGGGGACGCGCAACTAGTTCTGGATCTAGTACGAAAGGGAAAACCCACGATAGCCGGAATCTGGCCTCGCTGTGCTTATCCAGTTAGACTGGTCAGTCTAATCAGGTGTTAGGCGGGCCCAAGGAGCCCCATGAAGGCCGCACTCATTGACCGCTACGGAGGCAATGACGCCGTGAGCGTGGCGGATATTGCTATCCCAACCTTCGGCGCCACGGATTTGTTGGTTCGAGTACACGCCGCCAGCGTGAATCCGGTGGACATCAAGACGCGTGATGGGAAGCTGAAGACGCTGTTGAAGTACCGTTTCCCGCTGGTGCTGGGCAATGATCTCTCAGGCGTGGTGTCCGACGTGGGCTCACGGGTGGCGCGCTTCAAGAAAGGCGATGCGGTCTATGCGCGCGTCGACAAGAACCGAATTGGAACGTTCGCGGAATTTGCGGTAGTCCGCGATGGCGCCGCCGCCCTCAAACCCACCAACGTAACGTTCGAAGAAGCCGCCTCCCTTCCGCTGGTTGCGCTGACGGCGTGGCAGGCTTTGGTGGAGATCGGAAGCCTTGGTGCCAACCAACGCGTGTTGATTCACGCGGGCAGCGGTGGCGTTGGAAGCGTGGCCATCCAGTTGGCCCGTCATATGGGCGCAACGGTGTTTACCACCGTAGGGAAACGCAATGTCGAACTGGTGAAGCGCCTAGGCGCGAACGTCGCCATCGACTATCGCAGCGAACGTTTTGAAGACGTGGCCAAAGATTGTGACGTGGTGCTGGACAGCGCGGGCGGTGACACACTGGTGAGGTGCTTCGAGTGCGTGAAACCTGGCGGTGTGGTGGTGAGCATCAACAGCAGCACGCCGTCCCCAGCGTTTGCCCGAAGCTGGGGGCTCAATCCCATCATCGTTTTCGCGATCAAGGTGCTGTCTCGAAAAACCCTGGCTGCAGCGCGGAAGCGCAAGGCCCGTTATGAGTACTTTTTCGTGCATGCCGATGGAGAACAGCTGCGAGAAATCGCGCGGTTGGTGGAAAGCGGCGCCATCACTCCGTTGGTGGAAAAGGTCTTTCGGCTCGACGAAGTGCGTGATGCACTCGCCTACTCCGAGTCCGGGCGGGCGACGGGAAAGGTGGTCATCACAGTTGTGTGAGCATTCCACGCACATCCGCCGTGCGGCCGCCTAACGACCACCACGGCTGAAGCTTGACGGATGGAATTCACGCTCTGGAGAACGCTGTTTTGGATCCCGCCAATCGCTTCGAGCATCATGCTTTTTCTTGCCTGGAGGGCTGGCCTCCTCATCCATTCGAGGATCTTGACCACGAGCTGGGCCATTGCACTCATTCTTCAGGGCCTGGCGGGACAGTTTTCGCCGATTTGGGCAGTTGGCCTTATCCTTCAGGTCATCGTCGCAGTGTCCTTGGCACTCAAACTCAGCCTGCCCTCCTAGCGATGACTGGGCCATCCAACAAGCGGATGGAGCTGAAGCGCCTCGCATCGGCCGCTCGGGTAACAGAGGCGTCGACGCGGCCGCCGCGTGCGCATTCGCGCACCGGCGCCGCAGCTCATCCGCGGTGTTCGGCGGACAATGGGAGAGAACCGCAGGAGGACGACGATGCGTGAAGCTCCCTTTCGATTCGGGGTTTGATGCTCGAGTCTCGGGCCCAAAGGACGCGCCCATTCTTGTCACCGGAACGGGAACCAATATTCGGGATGGCGGCCGACGGCTAGACGGGTGTGGGATCGGCCTCTTCGTCCAGTCTCGCGGCTGGAGGTGCTTACGCGGAGAGTGGGGGGAAAGGGGGCTCGAACACGACGGTGGAGGAACCTTCACGCTTTGCCCGGTGCCAGCCGCCGACCAAGCGCTTGAAGCTGACGGCGCCTCTCGGCGCCGCCGGGGCTAGGATCGCGGTGTTCTGCGGACGACGATGGCCTCACCCGGCGTGATTCGAACCCGAAGAGCGTTACTGATTGGATCTATTCCCACGCTCATAATCGCGTGCGGCACAGACCCCTGCGGGACCAATCTGCTGAAGGAGGCTCTTTCCCAGGACGGAAAGGTCAAGGCTGTCGCGTTTCGTCGCAACTGTGGGGCCACGACGGACTACGTCACCGCGGTGTCGTTGGTCTCGGCGCATGAAGACCTTACGCACGACGGTCGCTTCTTTACGCCGCGGCGGCTCGGTAATGTCTTTAGGGCAGATGGTGCCGGGCCGATCGACATGGCATGGCGCTCGGCGACCGAGTTGGTGATCCGCTACGGCCCCGGCGCGGCGCCGCTGCTCCGCGAGTCATCGCGCGGGAAGATCAGAATCCGTTACGAGGAGCTCACGCCGCGGGAACTCGCGCCGCAGAACAGTGCGTTGAAGCTGGCGGCGCCGCTGCGTTCGCAGGAATAGGTGCGAGAGTCGCCGCAGCTAGCGAGTGTTCGTTAGATCTGATCACCAGCCCCAATGCCCGTGAAGAGCCAATGTCTTGCGACCACGCTCGTTCTCATTCCCGTGGGATTATCGCTCGCGTCAAACGCAGCCGAGCCCAAGCCACCGGCTTGCAGTTGGTCTCCTCATTGGGAGCAGATTGCCGCCGATGCCCGCACGAAGGCCGGAGGGTCGTCGGCTGTGCCGGACACGCCGCCACGAAGGCGTAAAGGCCGTCTCGAACGGATTCGCCCTGATCCAGGTGACCGGTTCAGTATCGAGGGGCCATGGAAGGTGGAGGCGGTCGTCAGCGAAAGAGGCAAGGTCCTCGACGCTCGAATCATGAAGGGCGCATCAACCCCACCATGGCCGAAGTACGAGGCGCATATCCTGAAGAGCATCAGGAAGTGGGAGTTCGAGCCTGCGCGGCTGAAAGGGGTTCCAGTGGGCACCTGCATGGTCTTCGAGCTCCACGATAAGTAGGCCCCGACCTAGAACTGCAGGGAC
>DASXUA010000485.1:0-5141 GCA_036505095.1 Phycisphaerae bacterium | reverse complement strand
CGTACCAGAAACCGGCGGGTTGTCCATTTCAGGGTGAACCAGAACACATCGAGGATAACCCGGTGAAGGCGGGGCTCTGCGATGCGCCTGAGGATTGGCCCTTCAGCAGTTGTGGTGCAGGCTTCCAGCCTGCGCCTATTGACTTCCTGGATCCACGCACAACTCCTTTCGCCCCACTGCGGGGTCGCGGCGAATTGCCACATCTCTACAAAGAAGGCGCCACCTACTTCGTGACTTTTTGCCTCTACGATGCCGTCCCGCAGTAGGCAGCCACGATGGCCGCACCACAACTCCGCGGTGCAGGATTGGCATATTCTGGTGCAGCTCTGGCAGGTTGTGGTGCAGGCTTCTAGCCTGCATGCTGCCGGGCGAGCTCACAAGCAGCAGCCTGGAAGGCTGCACCACAAGACCCTTTATCGACCGTCTGCTTGCGGCTAACCTGCACTCGGACGCACTCGCGGGCATTGAGGATGCGCCGGAATGCCAGCGCTGAACTGGATTGGCAAGGCGGCCGCGCAAGCGAGGACTCCATGGCCCAAACGATTGCAAGCATTACGCTGTTGGTGCGGGATTACGACGAGGCCATTGCGTACTTCACGCAGTGCCTGGGGTTTGCGGTAATCGAGGACACGAAGTTGGATGAAAGCAAGCGGTGGGTGCGTGTAGCCCCATCTGGCGGCGCGGGCACGGCGCTCCTGCTGGCCAAGGCCGTCAATCCAGAACAGGCGGCGCGGATTGGCGATCAGGCCGGCGGACGGGTGCTGCTGTTCCTGCGCACCGATCATTTCTGGCAGGACTACGAAGCCATGCGATCTCGTGGGGTTATGTTCAGTGAGGAACCTCGCGAGGAGGAGTACGGCACGGTGGCGGTGTTTGCGGACCTCTATGGCAATCGCTGGGATCTCGTCCAACCGAGTTGAGTCGATCGGCGTAAGAGCTCGGAGGAGCCGCTCAATGCGAAACACGTTGCGTTTCGTGTTCGCTTGGGTTGGCACTTCCTGGCTATTTGTGTGCGGGAATTGCACTCCGAGCGGTCAAATGGAGGCGAAGCTTGCGTGGTGGTCGCCTAAGGCCAAGGATTTACAGATGCCGCCGGAGAAACTCCGCGACGGTTCCATTGACATCGAAGGCGATTGGATCCGGCGCACCAGGCTCGATTCCGCGCGCATGCGCGTCAAGCACCGATCCAGCAACCATTATGATGTTGAGTTTGCGACTTCGGGTTGTTTGTCACGTTGGCAGCTCAAGCGAACAGGAAGCTACCGCGATGGCGTCTTGACTCTGAATCGGCCAGTCCAAGAATATTGCCCCATTACGTTCAATACGCTGTACGCGATTCGCGCCGACGGCAAGGAATTGCTCGTGCCGGCTCCGAACATCGCTGACCTCTTGAAAGACCTGGACGACAATGGGAATTCGCGACCTAACACGATTGGTGCTCGCTTCTATACTTACGGCCGTCGCCACGACCGCGATCCGGCGGAACTGTCATCCCGCCCATAGCTGCCTCACTTTGCATCGCGCGGTACGCTACTGAGGCCTACGTGCGATGCTCATAACACAAGGGACGCTGTGCAGCGCGGCTCGGATCGCCGAGAATATGGCTCGCGCAGAAAATCAAAAGGGCGAGATGCTTTGGGGCGGGGTACACGAGTTGTCACCTAGCCTCAACGGGGCTCGCTGATGGAAGGAGAAGTGAAGAGGCATGATCGAGACCGTCAAACGCCTGATCGG
Organism: Phycisphaerae bacterium; assembly: GCA_036505095.1. Classification (GTDB taxonomy): domain Bacteria; phylum Planctomycetota; class Phycisphaerae; order UBA1845; family UBA1845; genus DASXUA01. The sequence continues at coordinate 3,407 of DASXUA010000485.1, read as the reverse complement.
CAGTCAATTCGAGGCGAGTCTTTGCACGCTCGGGCATTGCGTTGCGGGATGTCCGGAGCGTTTGTGGAATGCACGCGTGGCGAAGTATCCGTTCTGTCAGGTCGCGTTTCACACCTTGTTTTTCGCTGACTTCTACCTGGGATCCGACGCGGAATCTCTGCGGCGGCAGCCGTTTCATCTGGCTAACCCGAGTCTCTTCGGCGACTACGAGCAACTTCAGGATCGCGAGCCCGTAGCGCTTTACACAAAGCCGCAGATCGAGAGTTACCTGCAATTCTGCCGCGGGAAGGCGGTGGCGACGATCGCGGCCGAGACCGCCGAGGATCTGTGTGCGCCTGCAAAATTCGCGCGGCGGGATTTTTCGCGGGCGGAGTTGCACGTCTACAACATCCGTCACATTCAGCATCACGCGGGCCAGTTGATCCTCCGTCTGCGGCTCGACAGCGAGGTTGACATCCCGTGGATCGGTGCGGGTTGGCGTGAGCCCGCGCCAAGCGTGGGTTGAGTTTGCCCCCCAACAGGACGGCGGAGCTGGACTCGCGGATGTAATGACTTGTCGGCCGCCACCCGCCGCGACTTCCGTACTCGAGACTTTTCTGTGTACAATCGGCAGGAAGCTGACATTTGGAACCCCGCCCGCAAGGGCGGGGTGACGTGCGCGGGCGATAACGCTCCAGACGTTTCCCCCCATCGCATGGGGGGTTCTGAGCAGCCGCCCGCAAGGGCGGGGCGACGTGCGCTTGCGATAACGCCCCAAACGTCACCCCCCACTCGCGTGGGGGGTTCTGAGCAGCCGCCCGCTATGTGCGCCGTGCAGGAGATGCATGCATGAAAGCCGTGGTTTTCTCGCTGCTACTGATCGCAATTCCCGCCTGGGCCGATCCGCCGGCTCAATCGCTCCCCGTGCCGACGCCGAGCACGGCGACTGACAGCTCGTCGGACTGCGAAGGCTTCTGGCCCACCAAGAAGATGGTCAACGGCATGATCCGGCGCTGGGCCTCCGAGGCCGCGGATCATTACGAACTGACGCCCGATCAGCATCAACAGCTCGAGGCCATGCTGCTGGACCGCTGGCCGAAATTCATGGAAGAGAACCGCCGCGTCATGCAGCCGCTCATCAACCAGTTCTTCGAGGCCACGGTCGATCCCGAACCGCCCAGCGCGGCGGCTGTCGCCGAGTGGGCCGGGCGCGCCCTGCCGCTTTTCGACAAGGTCCGCGAGTCCCTCAAGGAGGGCAACGCTCAGGTGCGCGAAATCCTCACGCCCAAGCAACAGGCCCAATTCGACCTCGAGGCACTCGGACTGGCGACCGGCATGCAGATGGCCGAGCGTCAACTCAAGAGCTGGCAGCGCGGCGAGTTCGATCCGAAGGACTGGGGCGGCCCGCGCCGCCGCGACCGCCAGCGCGAGCGCCGGCGCATGGCCGAACTGGAACAGGAGCGCGCGCTGGCGGCCGAGCGCGCCGCCAGTCAGCCCTCGCTGTCCGACGAGATCGTGCTGGAACTCGATGCCTGGGACAAATACGTAAAAGAGTTTATCGAACTCTATCGTCTCGATGACGCGCAGAAGAGCAGCGCCGAGTCAGTCCTCACCGAACTCAAAGGCCGCGCTCAAGACCTCCGCGCGCACTCGCAGGAGCGCCTGGCCGAAATCCAGCGCCAGCTTTCCAGCGACGCCGATCCCGAGCAGAAGCAGAAACTGACCGCCGAGTTGGTCAGCATCTATCAGCCGATCGACACCATCTTCGTCGAGTTGAAGACCCGCCTCGACGCCCTCCCGACCGCCGCGCAGCGCGCTACCGTCAAACCCGCCGAGTCACCGAAGTAGCGGCCCATTGGAGCGTTAACAGCAGCGCGCGCTTTGGCGCGCCGTCCGAGCGAGCGCTGCGCACGTAGTAATAGGTGCAAGCTGCCCGCAGGGCGAGCCTACCCGCGGGCCGGGAGTGCTGCTGAGCCTGTGCAGCCGAGGTCAGAGTAGAGCGGCAGCCGCCAATCGCGATTTCCGGCGCGCGTGCCGAAATGGAATTTGACGCCCAGCAGGAATTATCGCACCTGGCGGGTGCGCCCTTGGCGATTCGCTGTCCGCCATGGGTGGGCGCGTGGCCCGGATTGACCGGCCACCTGGGTCGAAGGTACATTAGAACAGTCCGTTGGACGAAATGCACTCACGTCCTTGGGCGCGGGGACGGCATCAAAAAGGGAGGTCTCGCCATGCAGGGCACATTGCGTCGCTCGTGCGGTTTGGTCGCGGTGTTGATGGTGGCCGCGGGTTGCAGGACCAACATCCGGGTCGAGCCGCCGGGCTCGAATCCGCCGAGTAACCAGAACGACAATAGCACGCCGCGCGAATCCGGCATCGCCGAGATGCGCCGCTTCGCCAGCGAGCAGGAGTTCCAGCAGTATTTCACCGCCCAGGTGACACTCGAGAATCAGCAACCCGAACACATGCCGGGCGCCGGCCTGTCGGATAATTCGACTGCCAATCCCGGCTCGAATCTTGGCGGGAGCACCGCGGATGGGACGGCGGGCGGCCTGGCAGGCGCGCCGGTCCCTGGGACCGCGCCCGGCGCTGAGCCGCCGCGCAATGATGACGGATTCTCAGGAACGACGATCCAGGAAGCTGGGGTGGACGAGGCCGACGTGGTCAAAACCGACGGCACGTACCTGTACATCATCTCCGACGGCAAGCTGCGCATCGTGCAGGCCGTGCCGGCCGACGAACTCAAGCAGGTCGGCGAATTCGAACTGAATGGCTACGGACAGGATATGTACCTGTTCGGTGATCGCGTTGTGACGGTAACCGCGCCTGATTTCCCGATTTACGCGCTCGGCGGCGGCGGTGTCGTGATGGGCGCGCCGGGCGCCGCGGCCGAAGGCGATGCCGGTGGAGGCGTACCCGAGCAAACGGCGCCGCCGTCTTCCGGCGACCCGACCATGGTCGATCCGGGTCTACCCGTCGGTGGCGGCGACACGGGCTTTTTGCCGCCGATCTATTACCGGCCGCAGGTCGAAGTCACGGTCATTGACGTGAGCGACAAGACCGCGCCGGCGCTCGTCACCTCGACCAAGTTCGACGGCTCGCTGGGCGCCAGCCGCATGATCGATGGCGTGCTGCACCTGGTCGTGGCCAACTATCCGGTATTCTGGGCGGATGTGCTGCCACTGGGCCGGCCGGAAGCGGTCGCGATGGCCAGTTCCATGGACACCGCCACCGTGCTGCCGAATTTTGAGATGACCAAACCCGACGGCAGTCGCGAGAGCGGTGACGCGGTGAGCTGGGGGAACCTCTTCCATCCGGTCGATCCGGACGGGTTCGGCATGTCGCTGCTGATCAGTCTCGATGTGCGCCAGCCGGACCATTTCAACTCGCTGGGCATCGTGGCCGATCCGGGCCTGATTTACTCCTCG
>DASXUA010000484.1:0-32798 GCA_036505095.1 Phycisphaerae bacterium | reverse complement strand
TCGACGAAATCTGGGGCTGCGCCCGCGAGCAGTTCTACGAGGCGTCCGGGAGCGGCCATTCCTTCCTGCGGAGCGTTCACGCGCTCGATCGCAAACGTGTCGCGGCCGCGATCCAGCGCCAACTCGCGGGCGAACCCACAGATACCGAATACCGCATTGTGCGCCCCGATGGCAGCACCCGCTGGATTTGGGACCGCGCCTTTCCCGTGCGGGATGAGCAGGGAAGGGTCTATCGCTCCACCGGGATCGCTGAAGATGTTTCGGAGCGCAAGCGGGCCGAGGCCGTTCGGACGCGCCGCGTGCGCCACGCCACCTTGCGCGCCGATGTGAGCAGCGCTCTGGCGACCGCCGCCACTTCCACGCGTGGGGTTCTGCAAAACTGCGCGGAGGCGATCGTGCGTAACCTGGCGGTGTCCTTCGCGCGCATCTGGACGCTGGACGCCGCCGGCACGACGCTCGAGCTGCAAGCCAGCGCCGGGCTGTACACGCACCTGGACGGACCGCACAGCCGCGTGCCGGTGGGACAACTGAAGATCGGGCGCATCGCCGCGACGCGCCGCCCGCTGCTGACCAACGACGTTGCCAACGATCCGCACATCAGCGATCCCGAATGGGCGCGCGCCGCCGGCATGGTCGCTTTCGCCGGATATCCGCTGCTGGTCGACGAGCGGCTCATCGGCGTGCTGGCCATGTTCTCCCGGCACGTCCTGTCCGACGAGACGCTGAGCGATCTGGGGGGTGTGGCTGACGTGATCGCGCAGGGGCTCGAGCGCCGCCGCGCCGAGGAGCAACTCCGTGATCTGAACGCCACGCTGGAACAGCGCATCCAGCAGCGGACGGCCCAATTGGAAGACGTTAACCGCGAGCTGGAGTCGTTCGCCTATTCGGTGTCGCACGATCTGCGGGCCCCACTGCGGCACATGAACGGTTTTGCCGAGCTGCTGCAGAAAAGAGCGCGGGGGAAACTGGATGACGACAGCGCCCGCTACGTGCGGACGATTGCCACCGTCGCGCGGCGGGCCGGCAGTCTGGTGGACGAGCTGCTGGCGTTTTCGCGGATCGGCCGGACGGAGCCGCGCCGTACCACGGTTCCGATGCGGCCACTGGTCGAAGAAGTGCGCGAGGAGCTGTCGACCGAGATGGAAGGCCGCCGCTTCGAATGGACCATCGGCGACCTGCCGGCCGTCGAAGCCGACGCCAGCCTCATGCGGCTGGTCGTGCAGAACCTGCTGTCCAACGCCATCAAGTACACGCGCGGCCGCGACCCGGCCGTGATCGAGGTGGGCAGCCAGAAAGGCCCGGACGAGATCGTGTTTTTTGTACGCGATAATGGCGTGGGCTATGATATGAAATACGCTGACAAGCTGTTCGGCGTGTTCCAGAGGCTGCACAGCGAGCAGGAATTCGAAGGGACGGGCATTGGTCTGGCCAACGTGCGGCGTATCGTGCAGCTTCACGGCGGGCGCACGTGGGCCGAGGGCGCCGTTGACCAGGGGGCCACGTTTTATTTCAGCCTGCCGCGCCAGCCGTGCACGGCTGACGTTCACGTTTAGCCGCAAGCCCCCGCCGCGGCGGGTAAACTCCGGGCTGCGCTGCGCGGGGCCATGACATCGGCGCGCGTCGGTGCACCGCCGGCCGGAGCGCATCCGCCGCGGCGGATTGCGGCTAAACGTGGGAGCCCGGTTCAAGACAGGGTAGTTGAAAAAAGAGTCTACAGTGGCGAAACCGCGCAAGACACGCATCCTGCATCTGGAAGACAGCGACCTGGACGCCGAACTGGTGCGCGCGGCGCTGCGCGACGGCGGGATCGATGCCGAGATCGTGCGCGTCGATTCGCGCGAAGGCTTCGCGGCGGTGCTCGAGGATCCGTTCGACCTGATTCTGGCGGATTATTCACTGCCAGCTTTCGACGGCCTGCAGGCATTGGAAGAAGTCAAGCGCGCCGGCCTGGACACACCGTTCATCTTTGTCTCGGGCGTGCTGGGCGAGGAGACCGCCATCGAAACGCTCAAGCGCGGCGCGACCGATTACGTCTTGAAACAGCGCCTCGGACGGCTGGTCCCGTCGGTGCAGCGCGCCCTGGGCGAGGCGCTGGAGCGCGGCGGGCGCCGACGGGCCGAGCACGGTCTGCGCCGCAGCGAACAGCGCTTCCGCGTCGCTTTGCAGAACGCGCCCATCGCGGTTTTTAATCAGGACGTCAAGCTGCGCTATACCTGGGTGCACAGCGCTGATCCGCTGCTGAATGCCGAGCGGCTGCTGGGACGGACCGATGCGGACGTTTTTGATGCCGCTAACTGCGAACACCTCACGCGGCTCAAGCGCGCCGTGCTCCACAGCGGCAGCGGCATGCGCGCGGAGATCGAACTGCCCTTCGACGGCGCGATCCGGACATACGACCTGACCATCGAGCCGCTGCGCGATGCGGGCGCCGAGGTCATCGGACTCACGGCCGCGGCCGTGGACATTACCGAACGCAGAGCCGCGCATCGCCGTCTCATCGCAGAGCATGCCATCACCCGCATTCTGGCCGAAGCGCACGACCTCGAAAGCCATGTCCGCGTGATTCTGGAGGTGATCGCTAGCAGCCTGGACTGCGACCTGGGCCAGTGGTGGCGAATCAAAGAACCCTCATCCGAGAGCGCGTCGGACGCTGTGCTGTGCTGCTCGGAAGCCTGGATCCGGCCCGACAGCCAACTCGAAAGCTTTCATGCCCTGAGCCGCCGCACCGAATTCCCGCTGGGTATCGGCTTGCCGGGGCGCGTCTGGTCGAGCGGCAAGCCGGTTTCCATTCCGGACGTTACCGTCGATACCAATTTTCCGCGCAGCGCCCAGGCGTCCCAGGCGCGGCTGCGCACGGGCGTGGCATTTCCGATCCTGATCGGCACTCAGTGCCTGGGCGTCATGGAGTTCTTTGCGCGGCGCGTGTTCGAGCCCGACCCGGCGCTGATGGACATGATGGCGGCGGTCGGCAGCGAGATCGGCCAGTTCATCCAGCGACAGCGCGCCGAAGCGGCGCTGCGCGAAAGCGAGGAGCGCTATCGTTTTCTGGCCGAATCGATCCCGGAGATCGTCTGGACGGCCGGACCGCACGGCGATTTCGACTATTTCAACCGGCGCTGGTACGAGTATAGCGGCCTAACGGTCGAACAATCGCGCGGCTCGGAGTGGCAAGCGGCGGTGCATCCGGCGGACTTGGACCGCTGCCGCGACGCCTGGGAGCAGGCCCTGGCGAAGGCTGAAGCGTTTGAGGTTGAGTTCCGCTTGCGGCGCGCCGCGGACGGCGCCTATCGCTGGCATCTGGGCCGAGCCGTGCCCATGACGTGGGTCGGTTCCGCCGCGGCGGATCTCCGCGGTGGAACGGTGAGTAGTGGCTGGGAGGGCGAGGCTCCTGCCGAGCCTAGGTTCGCCGGGAGGCTCCCTGACGACTCACCACTCACCCCTCAGCACTCACCCGTTCCGATCGTCCGCTGGTTCGGCACCTGCACCGACGTGGATGACCAACGCCGCGCGGCCGAGGCCCTCCGCAAGAGCCGCACGCGCTTGCGCGCGCTCGTGGATGAGCTGGCCCGCTCCAACAAGGAGCTCGATGATTTTGCCTACATCGCCTCGCACGATCTCAAAGAGCCGTTGCGCGGCATCCACAACTACGCCGGTTTCCTGCTGGAGGATTATGGCCAGCAATTCGACGCCGAAGGCCGGGCCAAGGTCGAGACGCTGATCCGTCTGACGCAGCGCATGGATGATCTGATCGATTCGCTGCTGGAATACTCGCGCATCGGGCGCGTCGAACCGGACTTGGGCGAGAACGATCTGAATCAGCTTGTGGCCGAGGTCCTGGATTCGCTGCACATCTCGCTGCAACAACGCGAGATCGACGTGCGCCTGCCGCGGTCTTTGCCGATCGTCCGCTGCGACCGGCTCTACGTGGCCGAGATCTTCCGTAACCTCATCACCAACGCCATGAAATACAATGACAAAGAGCGCAAGTGGATCGAGATCGGCTATCTGTCGGGCAGCGGGCTGCCGCGCCTTCCCGGCGGCAACGGCGACGACGATTTGACCACGGTACCCACGCCGGAGCCACCGGCGAATTTGCGGGTGTTCTTCGTCCGCGATAACGGCATCGGCATCCGCCCCGAGCACGGCGACTCGGTGTTCCGAATGTTCCGGCGGCTGCACGGGCGCGAGGAGTTCGGCGGCGGCACCGGCTCGGGGCTGACCATCTGCAAGAAGATCGTCGAGCGCCACGGCGGACGCATCTGGTTCGAGTCCACGCCGCAGGAAGGCTCGACGTTCTATTTCACGCTCGAGGACTATCCGTATGCCGCGGGCCGGGCCATGCATCCTGTTGGTTGACGACAGCCCCGAGAACCGCGAGGCGCTGATCCGCGCCCTGCGCAAGACCGGGTTTGCCGGGCGCATCTGCGCCTGCGGCGACGGCGATGCGGCCCTGGATTTTCTGAACCGGCGCGGGGCATACGCTTACGATCAGGATGCCCCGCCGCCGCGAATCATTCTGCTGGACCTGAATCTGCCCGGCACCGGCGGGCTGGCGGTGCTGCGGCACGTCAAGCAGCAGCAGGAGCTGCGCTCGATCCCGGTGATCATGCTGTCCACCTCGGGCGATCCGCGCGACATAGACGCGTGCTACCGGGCCGGGGCCAACAGCTATGTGCAGCGCCGCAGCGGTACGGACGCGTTGCAGCGCCTGGTGCGCTGCCTCAAGGAATACTGGATGGACACGGTCGTTTTTCCGGGGGATGGCGGAACATGACGGTACCTGACTTGCCGACCACACGCGTGCTGATCGTCGACGATAATCCCGAGGACCGCGAGGTCTTCCGGCGGCTGTTCCGGCGCAGCGCCGAGCGGCGCTATGAGGTGCTGGAGGCGGCTTCGGGCGCACAGGGCCTGCAGATGTGCGGCAGCGAGCTGCCCGAGTGCGTGCTGCTGGACTACAAGCTGCCCGACATGGATGGCCTGGAGTTCCTGACCCGTCTGGCGCCGCTGGACCGCCAGCACCCGATCGTCCCGGTGGTGATGATTACCGGCGTGGGCAATGAGGATGTCGCCGTACGCGCGATGAAGAGCGGCGCCCAGGATTATCTGGTCAAGGACGGCGTCACGCAGGCGTCGCTGCAGCGCGCCGTGCAGAACGCCATCGAGCGCGTCAGCCTGAACCGGCGGCTGGAGGAGCAGCGGCGCGAGCTGCAGCGCAGCAACCGCGAATTGCAGCAGTTTGCATTTATCATCTCGCACGATCTGAAGCAGCCGCTGGCCACCATCAAGTACAACCTGCACCTCTTGCAGCGGCTGGCGCACGAACGCCGCACCAGCGAGGTAGACGAGGTGGCGTCGGCCGGAATGGAGTCGGTGGCGCGCATGCTGGAGCTGATGAATGACGTATTGGAATTTTCGAAAGTGGGCGGGGCCGACGCGGCGCTGGAGCCGGTCGATTTGAACAGCGTGCTGCACGAGGCCGTCACCAACGTATCGGCCGTCATCAGCCAGCACGGCGCGCGCGTCGAAGCTGACCCGCTCCCGATGGTGCTGGGTCACGCCAGCGGGCTGACGCAACTCTTTCAGAACCTGATCGATAATGCCATCAAATACCGCGGCAGCGCGGCGCCGCTCATCCGTATCACGACGCAGAGCGGTCCGCGCGCGCATCAAATTACCATCGCGGACAATGGCATCGGCATCGAACCCAAGGACATGGAGTGTATTTTCGATGCGTTCCAGCGCCCGCGCCGGCACAGCGATTTTCCCGGCACCGGCATCGGGCTGTGCATCTGCAAGAAGGTCGTCGAACGGCACGGCGGGCGCATCTGGGTGGAATCACAGCCCGGCGCTGGCAGCCGTTTTCACTTCAGCCTTCCGGCCGATGCGGCTGTCAGCGCCGCGCCACCTTCCGCAAACGCACCGCTCGCCGACACTACGGAGGCGGCGCACCACGCCGCACCAGACCCGCAATCAGCGAGGCGATGAACAGCACCAGGAAGATGAAGAACAGCACTTGCGCGATCGCGGCGGCACCGGCGGCAATGCCCGTGAAACCGAAGATCGCGGCAATGATCGCGATGATCAGGAATGTGACGGCCCATGTCAGCATGATACTTACTCCCGAAGCCGGCGTTCCGCATCAGCGGCCGCGCCTGAGGCTTCCACATTCAAGACTGGCAAGCAACGTACCATGCTATGCAGGGTGAGCGCGCCGCGCCGGGCTCAGTCAGTCACTGCGCGCGACTTCTGCGCTCGGCGGCGTCACAAATGCGCTGCGCATGTGTCAGGTTGTCCGACGATAGCTCAGGTGGAAGAGACGGCTGAGGCCGGGTGCGGACGCGGCAGCGGATCGCTATCGGCGAAACCCCAACTATTGAGCTTGCGCTGCAGCGTGCGTACTGAAATGCCCAGCGATTTGGCCGTGCGCGTGCGATTGCCGTTGCAGCGCTTCAGCGCCTGGGCCACGGCGGCCCGCTCCAACTCTTCAATGGTGGCGCCCGGCGGAATCCGCATGCCATCCTCCGCGCTGCGCGCCTGCCGGGCGACGGTGGTCGGCAGGTCCTCCAGCGTCAGCGTCTGCCCCTCGGCCATCACCACCATGCTCTCCAGCGCGTTGGCGAGTTGACGCACGTTGCCGGGCCATTCAAACGTTTCCAGGAAACGCATGAGCTGCGGATCGATCACGTGCGGCGGACGCCCGCTAGCGCGCGCATGCTGGTCCAGAAAATGGCGCACCAGCAGCGGGATATCCTCGGGCCGCTCGCGCAGCGGCGGCAGCGGGATCGTCACCACGCTCAAGCGATAATACAGGTCGTCGCGGAACTTGCCGGCGGCCACGAGTTGCTCGAGGTTGCGGGCCGTAGCGGCGACCACCCGCGCGTCCACTTCGATTTCATTGTTGGCGCCGACCGGCGTGATGGTGCGCGACTCCAAAACGCGCAGCAGCTTGGCTTGCGATTCGTGGGCGAAGTCGCCGATTTCGTCGATAAAAATGGTGCCGCCGTTGGCTGCCTGAAAGCGCCCGATGCGCGTCGCGGTCGCCCCGGTGAAGGCGCCCTTGACGTGCCCGAACAACTCGCTTTCGACCAGCGTTTCCGGGACGGCGGCCATGTTCACCGCGATAAACGGGCCGTTCTTGCGCGGGCTGTTCTGGTGAAGGGCCTCCGCCAGCAGCTCCTTGCCCGTGCCCGACTCCCCGAGGACCAGGATGGTGCTCTCGGAGCGCGCCGCGCGGCGCAAGCGCGCGAACACGTCCTGCATCGGTTTGGATTGGCCAATGAGCTTCTCCAGACCCAGCTTGCTGTCCAGTCGCTCGCTCAGTTGCGCGATCTGGGCATCCTTACCGCGCGCCGTCAGGGCGCGCTTGATCAGGAGCAGTAACTCGTCGGGATTGACCGGCTTGGTCAGGTAGTCTTCGGCGCCCAGCTTCATGGCCTCCACCGCGGAGGTGATGTCGCCATGGGCGGTCATGAGGATGAAGGGCACGTCCGGTCGCCGCTGCTTCCAGATTCGCAGCAGGTCGATGCCGCTGGTCGGACCCATGCGCAGGTCGCTGAGCACCAGGTCCACCCCGTCTTCGAGGTGGCTCTGGGCCTGGTCGGGGCCCTCGGCTGTCATTACCGCGTAGTTTTCGAGTTGGAGCAGCCGTGCCAAAGCGGCCCGCGCGCCGCGTTCGTCCTCAACAATCAGGACGTTCGCCCGGTCGGCCGGCACGCGCGCACGTTCGGGCTCCTTAGGCCCGCCCGTCGCGGCCCCGTCGTTAGGCGATTCGTGGTCGAGATCCCGCTCAGTTTCCATTCTTGATCAGAGTCTCCCGCGCGAATGTGGACCGTAGGCGCAGCGCCTGTGTTCCCCGCCGGCTGAATATCACGTTCCGTGCCATTTCGAGACACCGGCGACGCCTCTGGCGCCGCGCTCGCTTACCAGGCCCGCTCCAAATGAGGGATTAGCGGCTAATCCGTTGTGGCGCGATGCGCTGCTCGTTATGCGACACGTGAACCGAGCAGCGCAACGACGCGACAAACTGCCGCGCCCTATCCAGCGGCTACGTCATTTTGTCGCAATCGGTGCCAAAAATCAAGAGGATCCTCGAAAGGACGAAAAGCGTGGTCCAAGCGGTCAATCCGGCCGGGGTGCGAGACGCGCTGCAGACACGGCCTAGCGATACGGCCGCTTGTCGGTGTCGTCCACTTGGTCCGGCGAAGCGTCCTCGCGCCTAAAATGTTCCTACCGTTTCCGCCCGCATCCCGCGCGAAGAACTTAATTGTCGATGGCACGGCACTTGCTCACTTCGCTGAGCGCCGCGTACAGCGTTGCGCACTTGCGGCGCGCGGTGCGCAACGCGGCGCGCAGTGTTTTGGACGAGGGGAAGCAGTATCGGCATCTGCCCTGATCCGATCTTAGGAGCTATCCGGGAGTCCGGCGCATGCTGTACTACGACATATCCGAGTTTTCGAGCTTGCTGGTCGAGGAGTATTCGTCCACTCCGGTCCTGCACGTTTCAGTACGAAATGAAGACGAGGGTTGTCCGGGCTGCGGTCTGCCGCGCACGCACTGGACGGACAATGGCGGTGCGGGGCATCGGCAAGACTGGGTCGATTATTGCTGCCGCGGCTGTTGCGAGGGCATCGGTTGCACGTGTGTGGCGGGCGCGGAGTCCGAACGCCACGTTCGCCCCGGGCGGTGCGTCGGAGCGCGCGCCGCGCTGGCCTGGCCGACCGCTGATCGATGAGAGGATCCCCAGCACCCGGACCGCATCGGTCTGGAGCGACTGGATTGGCAAGGAGATAGCCATGTTGGTGCTTTCCAGGCAACGTAACGAGTCCATTCTGATCGGCGACGGGATCGAAATCACGATCCTGGATGTTCGCGGCGACCGGGTGCGCGTCGGGGTCACCGCGCCGACTGAAGTGCCGGTCTTCCGGAAGGAGCTGCTGGACGGAAGCGCACGGGGGGCCGGTCGGTTCGTCGCATCCCGTTCCGGGTCAATGTCGCTGCGTTACCGCTGAAGATGCTGAAATCGACTTCTCGGCCTGGCGCCGCGCGGTCCGGTGTTTGCTGAGAATCCGCTGGCAGCGGCCCGCGTGTGGGCGGGTGCCGGCGTCGCGTAGACGGGCGCGCGTGCTCGCGGACGGCATGCCGTTGCCAGGCCGCCAGAGAGAGGAGTGCCGCCATGAAAATAGCTTCGCTGGAAGATTTGTACGTCGAAGAGTTGAAGGATCTCTATAACGCCGAAAGCCAGATCGTCAAAGCCCTGCCCAAGTTGGCCAAGGCCGCGACGGCCCCCGAGTTGCAGGAGGCCTTTCAGGAGCATCTGGAACAGACCCGCGGGCAGGTCGATCGTCTCGATCAGATCTTCGAGCGCCGCGGGCGCAACCCCGGGCGCAAGAAGTGCACAGGCATGCAGGGCATCATCGAGGAGGGCAAGGACCTGCTCGACGCGGAGGCCGAGCCTGCGGTCCTGGACGCCGGCTTGATCGCCGCCGCCCAGAAGGTCGAGCACTACGAGATCGCCGGCTATGGCTGCGCCAAGACCTTTGCCGCGATGCTCGGGCACGACGACGAGGTCTCGCTGCTGGAGCAGAGCCTCGCGGAGGAGAAGCAAACGGACAAACGGCTCACCGAGTTGGCCGAGAACATGGTGAATGTCGAAGCGCTCGAAACCGCCGGCGCTGGCGGAGAGTCGGAGGTTCGTTCCGGGCGGATGCGTTAGCCACATTCCGCTACGGCGCGGATTGAGTGGAAGAAGCTCGCAGCGCGTAGCGTTGCGGGGATCGGCAGTTTTTTTTGAACAGGAGAACGAAGGTGGCAGAGCGAAAAGAGGAACGCGGATTTGCCGCGATGGACCCCGAGAGGCAGCGCGCGATCGCCAGCAAGGGCGGACTGGCCGTCAGCCAGAATCGCGAGCACATGGCGGCCATCGGCCGAAAGGGTGGGGAGAGTTCCAGGGGAGGCCGTCAACTGACGGCCGGCGAAACCCTGGAAGCTCCGGGCCTGCGCGGCACCACCGGCTAGCCCTCGGTTCGGCCCCTGTTCTCGGGCCCTTAAGTACATCCCATTGGGGACGTCGAAGGAGAGTCACCATGGCAGACCAGAGGCGACGTGGATTCGCGGGTATGGATCAGGAGCGGCAACGCCAAATCGCCAGTCAGGGCGGACGCGCCGCGCACCAGAAGGGAACGGCGCACGAATTCACTCCGGAAGAAGCCCGCGCAGCGGGCCGAAAAGGTGGCGAAGCCGTCAGCCGTAATCGCGAACACATGTCTCAGATCGGCCGACGCGGTGGGGAAAGTTCGCATGGCCGCGGTGGTGGCGCAAGCGAAAGCCGGGGTGCCAACAGCAGCGGGACCACCATCCCGCAGCGCGATGAAGGCATGACGGGCGGCGGCGAGAGCCGGGAAGCCGGCTGACCCTTGACACGCCGGCCCGGGCGAAGCCCGGCCGTCGCGAAGCGACGGGTCCGCCTGAAGCGGACCCCGCGTGTCAAGGGCTGACCCGCACCCGCCGGACGCAAGCGTCGAAGCCGCCCGCGGGAGGGCCAATACTTCCGCGGGCCAAGAATAGGTAACAGAGGTCCGAAGGTCGGAACGAAAAATCGATGCGCGGCGCGCGTAGCCGCGGGCGCGCATCCCAGTTCCGCGGCGGTTGTCGAAGTCAGCGGGACGGCTGAAGACCGTGCGCATCTCCGGCACGCGCGGCGTGCTGCCGTGGGCCGGAGCGCGACACGCCTTGGGGAATCGGAGCCCGAATGGGCCTGAGTGGGCCGTCCGCCGCATAGAGTACGTTGCTTTGCGGCCGTCACTCTCGGCGGGTAAACGGTCAATGGGCGCGCGGGCCCGAGCGCGGATTCCAGTACCTCCAACGGAACAGGGGTCAGGGGTGCTGGGAACCGCGTTCGGGCTCGCCGCCGTTTTTTGTTTTCATCTCGTCGCAGAGGAGCGCTCACGAAATCGCACGAATGCGGGTGGGTGTATTGCGGGTGCGCGGCGCGCTGGAGATGGCACAGCGGTTGCTGGTTCAGATCGTGCATGTGGTCCGGCGCTGACGAAATGTTCATCGCCGGCGCGCGGGAGCGAGAGTGTTGCACGGCGGAGGCCGTGGGTTTTGATGCGAAAGGAGCGTCCACATGACGCGTGCAGATCGAATGGGCGACATGGGCGAGGTGACGAGCGGTCAACTTCGTGAAAAGGCCGAGCAGGTCGGCCAGAGTATCCGGGACATGGCGGAAGCCGCCCGCGATACCGGTCGGGAACAGATCGATCGCGCCAAGGAGCGCGCCGTGGAGTACTACGAGGAAGGCCGCGAGCACGTGCGCCTGTGGGGCGAGAATGTCGAGGCCTACGTGCAGGAACAGCCGCTGCGCGCTCTGTTGATTGCCGCCGGCGTGGGCCTGCTGCTGGGCGTGATGTGGCGGCGACGCTAGTGGCGGCGCCGCTAGTGGCGGCGCCGGCGCGGCGGGTACGGGTTCGTCGATCTTGAAGCGGTGTGCTGCAGGGCGCGGTTATGCGCGAGGAACCCGAGGAACAGTTCACGTCTTCGCCGACCTCGGCGGCGGGCCCATGCCGGCCCGACGCGCCGCGGGGGTCGGGCGGCGATGAGCCGGCGACTGAAGCGGTTCGGCAGTTCGTGCAGCACGCCGAAGAGGTGCGCGAATACGCCGCGTATCTGGTATCCGCCAAAATGGATGGACTCCGCGCGGCGGCGCGCCGCGCGGCCGTGTACACCGTGATGGGCGTGGTCGGGCTGATTGCTCTGGCCACCGTCATCATTGTTTCGCTGGTGCTGCTGCTGGGCGGACTGGGGCGGGCGCTGGGCGCGTTGTTCCCGCGCGCCCCCTGGCTGGGCGACGTTCTGGTCGGGGTAGTGTTCCTGGGCGTCACCGCCGCTGCGCTGACGCTCGTGATCGCCCGCTATCGAAACCGTACGCGCGAACGGACCGTGAACAAGTACGAAAGCCGCAAAGCTCGCCAGCGCGCCATCTTCGGACGAGATGTCTCCCGCGCCGCCGAACCGGAGGGCCGCTGTGGCGGAGCCGCTGAGTGAGGCCGAGTATCTCGAGCAGCAGGCGCGCCAGGCGCGGCGCGCCTTGTCGTGCGCGCTGCAAGACGCGAAATCCGCGCTCAAGAGCAGCGCCGACGTGCGCCTGTGGGCGCAGCAGTATCCGCTCGCGGTGACCGCGTCCGCACTCGTGGCTGGTTTTCTGGCCTCGTCGGTGGTCGTGCCGCCTCGCCGGCGTGCAGGCCAGGCGCGGCGCCGGCGACGCATGCGCCGCGCACGATCCTGGGCTACCCCACTCATCAATCAGGTCAAACGCCTCATCCGTGCGCACCTCCAGCGCGTTATCTTGAGCGTGGTCGCCGGCGCCGTGCTGAACCGCGCGCACTCGCCGATCGCAGAAGACGGCCATGTGCCCACCGAGCAGGGCTAAGCGCGCGCCGGTTCGCGCTCGGTGCCCTGCACGTGCAGCACGATGGGTTGAACCAGTTGCCGGATGTGCTGCCGCGCCGCGGCCAGAGTGGTGACGACCTCGACCGTGCCGTCGCAACGCAGGCGTTCCGCCGCGGTGCGAACATCCAGCGCGGCATTCCACAATCCGACGGCGATTCTCACTTCGGGCAGCCGCGCGCGTAACCGCTTGCAGAGATAGCGCGCCGGCGTGAGCGCGCCGGGCGGCAAGGCCGAAATACACACGACGTGCGCCTGCTCCTGCTCGGTGCGGTTCACCAGTTCGCCGGCCAGCCCGGTGGAGACCGGCCGCGCGCTGAAACCATCCGCAGTCAGCAGTTGCGCCAGCATCAAGCCGACCAACTCATCGGCCTCATCGCGGGCCGGCAGGCAGAGCACACGCAAGCGCGCGTAGGTCGAATCGGCCTGCGTCTGAGCCTCCTGCTTGGCGACGTCGGCGGAGGCCGCGCTGAGGGAATGTTCGCCCAGCTCGTCGATGATTTCGCGCATGCTCTGCAGAATGAAAGATTCCTTGTGTTCGTCCAAGTCGCCGCGATGCCGGTCCGCCTCGGCCAACGCCAGCGCCGGGATCAGCACCGTGTCGTAGACTTCCTCGAGGCTGCTGTCGCGCAGCGATTTTTCCAGCAGATCCAGCGCGTCTTCCTGATCCAACGCCAGCAGGCGCTGGTAGACACGGTCCTTGGGCTCCAGGACCGGCTGATCCCCGAGCAATACGTTCAGAAATCCGAGTTGCGGGACAAATTTTCCGAGCACGACCAGGCACACGGTCAGCGGTGTGGCCAAAAACAGCCCCACGCCACCCCATAGCCAGGTCCAGAAGATCGCGGCCACCAGCACCGCCATTGGCGAAACGCCGGTGCTCAGGCCGTACAGCCAGGGCTCCATCACGGCATACGCGAGCGTTTCCAGCAGGATGAAGTAGCCGATGATCATCAGCGGCCGCGTCCAGGTGTCGAATATCGCGAGGGACAGCACTACCGGCATCGCCGCGCCGAGCCAGGTGCCCAGGTACGGAATGAACCGCAGCAATCCACACAGCAGGCCCCACAGCGCGGCCCCGCGCAGGCCCATGGCCGACAAGCCAATACCGACCGCCAGCCCATAGGTGCCGTTGATCGTGGTCTGCATCAGCAGATAGCGGCTGACGCGCTGCGCGGCGTCGTTCAGCGCGCTGGTGGTCGCGCCCACCTGTCCGGAGCCGATCAGCCGAATCAGACGATCGCGCAGGTCCTCGCGCTGCAGCAACATGAAGATCACCAGCACCACCACGATGCCCGCCGTCGCCAGCGGATCCAGCAGCGGTGCCAACGTGGTGCGCAGCAGTTGCGTGGTGCTCAAGGGCGGCTCGACGATCTGCACCTTCTGCACGGGCGCGGGGTCGCGCACCGCCGGCTGCGTGGCGTTGATCTCCTCGCCCAAGGCTTTGACCGTTTCGCTGGCCTTCCCGAGCGCGCCGCCGACCGGGGTGCGCACCGTCTCGATCTTCGCCGCGATCTTATAGCGATATTGCGGTAGCTGACTCGCCAGATCGTTGATCTGCCCGGCGACCAACCAGCCGATCAGACCGATGACGCTGAAAGCCAGCAGGGTCACCACCAGCACCGCCGGGAGGCGCGGCAGTCCCCAGCGCTGCAGGCGGATCACCGGCGGCGCCAACAAAAAGCTCAAAAGCATGGCCAGCGCGAAGGGAATCAGCACGTCGCGCGCGAAGTACAGACCGCCGACCACCACCACCATCGTGGCCAGCAGGATCGCGCGGCGCGAACGGGTAAGCGCGTCCGAAGTCCGCATGCCCGATCTGGAGCAAGTGGCGGACCAGCCCGCCTTGACGGACCGCATTTCGGCTCGATACTTACCGCGGGGTATGGGATTATCGCCGCCGCGGCGTGGCCGCGGCCGGACTGGGTTTGGCAGGAGTGCTGATGACGCCGCGACGCATGCTGTGGGCCGGAGTCCTGGGACTATGGGTGGGGGCCTGCGTGGAAATCCAGACTGCCAACCGGCCGGCCGGAACCACCGCCGATGTCGATCGGGACGGCGCGCCCAATTCGGTCGATAACTGCCCGCGGGATTTCAACCGCGATCAGCTTGACACCGACGGGGATGGGATCGGAGATCGTTGCGACGACGACATCGACGGCGACGGAATCCCGAATGCGCAGGACAACTGTCCCACTGTGGCCAATCCGGATCAGGCCGACTCCGTTGGCGACAACGTCGGCGACGCCTGCCGCGGGCTAAATACCAACCTCAATCAGAACTCTAATCACAACGCCAATGCGAACCGCAACGTCAATGGCAACCAGAACGCCAATGGCAATGCCAATGCGAACACCAATACGAACGCGAATACGCCGATCGGCGAAATCCTGGATATTCCCGACGAGGGCCGGGACCACGTGCCCTTCCCGATGATGGTCACCTATCAGCACCGCCCGCCGGCCTCAGGACCGCATTGGTCGCAGGCGAACGTGGCGCCGCTGCCATCCGGGCAATATCCGAACGCCAATACGGCGGCGCCGGCCCGCCCGGAGCAATGGGTCCATAACCTCGAGCACGGCTACATCGTGCTGCTTTATGACTGCGCGCATTTCACGTGCCCGCCTGACCTGGTCGACAACCTGGCCGCCACGATCGACACTTATCCGCAGAGTGCGCAGTTCGGCTACACCAAAATCGTGGTGACCGCCTATGACGGCTCCGGCGTGAACACGAACGAGGGTCTGCCGCACCTGATCGCGGCGGTCGCGTGGGATCACCAGTTGTATTTGGATGCCTTTGACGACGCCATGCTGCGCAGCTTCTACGATATGTTCCTCGACATGGGGCCGGAGAACGCTCCGTAACTATCCACGTGAGTTCCAGCGTGCTGACAGAGCAGAAGGTTCGGGCGGCGTCCGCGCCCGCGCGGCGCACTTCCGCTGTCGCGCCGGCACCCGCGCTGGTCGAGCAATCATCGGGCGCTATCGATTCGCGGGTAGCGCGCGCCGTCGAGTTGGCGGCCGCCTTCGTGGTCGGCTGCCTGGTGATGCGCTATTTCTACGGCGATCACAGCGGCGTGCCCGAGTTCGACTCCTACTACCACATCAAGATGGGCCTGCTGCTGCCCAAGATCGGGTTCATCAAGCAGTTTCCCTGGCTGTCGCAAACCATCTTCGCCGACCACTTCATCAGCCATCACTGGGGGTTCCAGGCGCTGCTGACGCCCTTCGTCTACATCGCGCAGTGGGTCGGCTCAGATCCTTTCATGGGCGCCAAGTGGGCCATGTGCGTTTTCTTCGGTGTGGGCCTGCTGCTGTTCACGCTGCTGCTCCAGCAGGAAAACGTGCCGCTGCGTTGGATGTGGATTCTGATCTATCTCGTCGGGCCCGAGCAGTACTTCGACCGCCACACGTACATCCGCGCCATCAACCCATCCGCGGCCTGCATGCTGGCCATCATGATCCTGATGTTCCGCGGACGCTATGTCCTGATGGGCCTGGCGATCGCCATCTACACTCAAATCTACCTGGGATCGGTCGTATATACCCCGTTCATTGTGGGCCTCTATTTTCTGGCGGGGTTGGTAGGACCTAAGGAAAGCCGGCTTATCTCCTGGAAGCTGCCGGTTTTTGGCGCGGCTGGCTGGTTCCTGGGTTTTCTGCTGCATCCGTATCGCGACGGCATGTTTGATTTCCTCAGGGTGCAGCTTTTCGAGACCGGGCTTACGCCGGTCATCGGCGAAGTTGGCACGGAATGGAATCCCTATGACGGCGTTTGGTGGTTCGCGGTACACGGCGGCGTCACGCTGGTGACCATTGCCTTGAGCTTGTCGCTGCGCCTGCGTTTCGGACCGCCCATCAACGCAAAGGAACTGGGCGCGCTGCTCATCAGCTTCTTCTTCCTCATCCTGGTGATGCGGACGCGGCGGTTCATCGAATCCTGGCCACTGTTCTCCTTGGTGGCCTCGGCGATGCTGGCAGCGCCGGTGCTGCGGCGGCTGCTGCTCTGGATGGATCCGCCGGATGAAGCCACGGAAGCCGGCGAGCCAGCCGACGTCCGGCAGCTTGTCGAAGCCAAACTGCTCGGCGCGGCCATCATGGTGCCACTCTGCGCGCTGGGGGCGCTCTGGTACTACCGGGCGCACACCGCCCGCGTGAGCGGCATGAGTGATTACGAAGCCTGGCTGCCGCTGTGGATCGTGGTGACATTGCTGCTGATGGCGGCACCGCTGGTGCGCATCTGGAGCCCGGCACCCGCCGGGGCCGCGTCGCGCCGCGTGCGCTCCGGTCCGCTGGTGCCGGGCCTGGAATCTCTGGCAGTGCTCATCTTCGCGGCCGCGCTGTTCCTACTGCTGCCGGGAATCGTGGTTCCGAACGTATATGCCGGCGTGCGCGACACCACCCGCGCGAACTTCAACCTTGAAGAAATGAAGAAGGCGATGAATTACTTGCAGGCCAATTCGCGCGAAGGGTCGATCGTCTTTACCGACGACTGGGATATTTTCCCCGCTTATTTCTACTACAATCATCACAATCACTACATCGTCGGCCTCGACCCGGTCTTCAGCTACAAGCGCGATCCTGAAATGTGGGCGCGCTATGTTTTCATTTCGCGCGGTCAAATTCCCAAGAAAGATACGATCGAAGTGCCCGTGCCCGCGCCGCCCGCGCCGGGCCTGTTCGGCCGGCTGCGCAGCCTGATTTTTCCCGAGCATCTGACGGAGCGGCGCTCGATCAATGTCACACTGGCCGATGTCCCACAGCGCTTCCACTGCACGTATGCGATCACGGATCGGGACCATATCGCGTTCCGTACGGCGCTCGACAACGATCCGATGTTCGAACGCATCTATCCGCCCGGAGCCATCGACAAGATTGATTCGCCGGAGTTCGTGATTCACAAGGTCCGCTCGGGCGCGGCGGCCAATGCGCCCGCCGCGCGCAGCACTACGAGCGGCCCAACCGGCGCCGTGCCCCCGTCCTCCAGGCGCGGCGCTACGTCCACGCCCACAACCAGTCAGGCGGCCGCTCATCCTGATGGGGCCGCGCCGTGACCCCTCACCCCCACGCGGTGCGCGGACCCGCGGCCCTCGTCTTCGCCATCCTTAGCGGTTGTTCGAGCACTGCGCCGCCGCCCGTTCGATTGGACCCGCAGGTGCACATCCCCGAGCGCAGCGTGCTGCTGATCTCGGTCGATGGCTTATGCGTGCGCAAGCTCGACGAATACCTGGCGGCCGGCGATTTGCCGAACATTCAAAAAGTGTTTGCGGAAGGCGGCGTGCGGGTGCGGGCAGCGGTCGCGACGCAGCCCACCATCACCTACGCCAACTTTACGACCATCCTGACGGGCCGCGCGCCGGGCAGCCACGGCATCCTGGGAAACAAGTGGTTCGACCGCTTCGCCCTCTTTTATCGCGACTATACGACGACCGCGACGTACCGCTTTGTGGATGATGAATTCGCGGCACCGACGGTGTACGAGCGGCTCGCGAATGCCACGAGCGCCAGCGTGCAGTCGGCCGTGCGCCGCGGCGCGACGCGCATCATCGATAACTGGGCGACCTCCGGCGTGCGCTGGTATTTCGGATATCTCGAAGACATCGACTGGCTGGAGATTTCGCGCCTTGAGGAAATCGCGCGCGACGCTAATCGCCGGCACCGCTGGCCGTCATTCATTCATCTGTACTTGCCGGCGGTGGACGAGATCGGGCACCGCCATGGCTGCGATTCCGCCGAATACCGCCACTCGGTGATGAATGTCGATGCGCAGATCGGCCGCCTGCACGCGGCGCTGTCGCGCGCCGGCCTGCTCGATCGTACGTATCTGGTGCTGACCAGCGATCACGGCCACATCCCGGTGCCGCCCGAGAATTTCCTGAACGTCGCAGACTGGCTGCGCCAGACTTGCCACTGGACCGTGATCGCCGCGCCGCCGGGCGGACCGGCAAAAGCTTTGAGTTGGCCGCAGCGCCGGCAGGCCTTCGCGGCTGCCGACGCCGTCGTTACCGTGAACGGCGATCGGGTGGCCGCGATCCACGTGCGCGGACCGCACGATTGGTGCGAGACGGCCGACCCGCAACGCCTGGCGCTATTGCTCGGCCATGTTCCCGGCGCGGACCACGGCTCAGCGTTCGACACGCAGCACTCCGCACGCTGGCTGTGGGACGATCCGGCTGTGGCGCTCGTCGCCGCGCCGGCGGCGGACCGCGATATGGTTGAGCTGATCTCCCGTTCCGGCCGCTCGCGCATTGACCGCCGACGCGTTGGCAACGCCGTCGAATACCGCTACGATCCAATGGAAGCCGATGCTCTCGGCGATTGGTCGCGCGAGATTCCGGGGGACGCTCAGAGGTTTCTGAGCGCTTGGCACGATGAGGCCGACTGGCTGCGTGCCACGGCCGGAACACAATATCCGGATGTGATTGTGCAGTTGGCGAAGCTCTTCGACTCCGCACGTGCCGGCGACGTGGTGCTGTTCGCCGCACTGGATTGGGATTTCGCGGCGGGCAACGCCGGCAGTCACGGGAGCATTTTTCGCGACGAGGCGCTGGTGCCGATGTTTTTCGCCGGACCTGACCTGCCACACGGCGGCCTCATCGACACGGCGCGGCTCACCGATGTGACGCCCACCATGCTGGGACTGCTTTCGATCGCGCCGCAAGGGAACGGCCGTACGTACGATGGGCACGATCTGACGCCGGCCCTGCGCGCGGCCGAGGTGCCTACGATCCTTCATCCATGAATCCGGCGTTATCTACATCCGGGCGCTTCCGTCTGGCGTGGATTGGATTGCTGGTGCTGGCGCTGGCGTGCATCCGCCTGGCCGCGCCGACGCGCCGCCCGCAAACCGCGCACACTTCCGCCAACGAGCACGCCGCCACTTCGCGCCCCATCAGCACCGAGCGCGTGATGCACGGCATGGCCATCCAGGTCGATTCCAATTACCAGCCGGTGGAACGCTATGGCGCGTTGATCCGCGAAATCGCGGAGCTGGGGGCCGACACGGTCCTGCTGAGCACCAACGGCTATCAGGAGCGCATCGACTCGACGCTGATTGAGATCGACCCCGAGAAGACTCCCACGGATGCGCAGTGGCTGCAGCTTTTCGATATCGCGCACCGCGCTGGGCTGCGCACGCTGTTCATGCCGAAGATTCTGCTGAAGGACACGCGCGGCGGGCACTGGCGCGGCCAAATCGCGCCGGTCAGTTGGGACGGGTGGTTCACGCAGTATCGCCGCTTCATGGTTGAGCGTGCCAAGCTAGCGGCCGCCGGCGGCGTCGAGGTTTTCAGCATCGGCTCCGAGCTGATTTCGACCGAGAAGTTCACCGACCAATGGCGCGAAACCATCCGGCAGGTCCGCGACGTCTTCCCGGGCCGGCTGATCTACTCATCGAATTGGGATCACTACACGTCCATTCAATTCTGGGACGCGCTGGACCTGGTGGGCATGACCACCTACTACAATCTGGATCGCGCCGGCCGCGGCGTGCCTTCCGTCGAAGCGCTGACCGCCGCCTGGCGCCCCATCCGCGATGAAATTCTGGAATGGCAGGCCGACATCGATCGGCCGCTGGTGTTCACCGAGGTCGGCTGGTGCAGCCAGGAAGGTTGCTCGAGTCAGCCGTGGAACTATTTCCTGCGCGACAAGTGCTCGCCCGATGGACTGACCGAGCAAGCCAACAACTATGAGGGATTCATCCGTGCCTGGGACGGCGTCGAGCAGGTAGGCGGCGTCATCTGGTGGGAGTGGACGCCGGTGCCCGGCGGCGCGGAGGATCACAGCTACACGCCACGCGGCAAGCCGGCCGAGCAGCGCCTGCGCGAATACTTCCGCCCGGCCCGCCACGCGCCTCCCTAGCCCGCACTCTGCTTCATGTAAGCGTCGCCGAACTCGTATGGTGCGGCGAAAGGGCGGCGCGAGAGCCGGCGTAGTACGGACACCTTCAAGTCGATATACTGAACAGGCAAATCGCTGATGGGCGCGCTCTGGATCGAGGACGGATCGTCCGTCAGAAGCGTCCTTCTCGGCCCGGCGGAGGAGGTTGAAGATGAAATTCCACGTTCGTGTCGCAGCCGCGGTCTTTCTGCTGGCCTGGGTCATGCTTGCGCAACGCACTCTGGGCGTCGGTGCGCTTTTGAACAAGAGCGGGCCGATTCAGATCACCAACGATGGGCAATATGTCTGGGTGGTGAATCCCGATCACGATTCGGTGTCGCGGCTGCGCACGAGCGATAATGTCGTTACACAGTTCGCACTGCCGGCGATCGGCGAGAAACACAAACCCCAGGGGCTCGCGCTACTGGCCGACGGCAGCGAAGTTTGGGTCGCGTGTCACGATTCCGATCGCGTGTACGTGCTAAGCGGCACCGATGGTTCCGTGCTGCAATCCTTCGCGATGCCGTATGGCAGCGGCCCGATTTCGGTGGCCATCTCGCCCACGGGGGCAAAGGCGCTAGTCGCGCTGCATCGCTCGGGCGCGCTGGCGGTGTTCGATACGGCCTCGCGCACGCTCATCACGATCATGGAAGGACTGTTCCGCCATCCGTACGGGATCGCGTTCGTCTCGCAGCCGAACGAGGCCTGGCTCTCGCATACCATAGGTGACGGTGAACCGTCGTATCTGACGCGGCTCGATACGCTCAACAACCGCGTCCTGGCGCGCATCAACCTGCAACCGATCGGACCGCAGCAGGCCTCGCAGATCACCGGCGATCCCAATCCGATTCCCGAAGGCGGTTATTTCCTGCTGCGTTCACACATCGCGCAGCGGCCCGGAAGCAATCATCTATGGGTGCCGTCGCAGCACCAGAATCTGCACAACCCGACCTTCACGCCCGACAGCACCATCCAGGCGGCTGTGCACAAGATCGATCTGACCACACAGCAGTTTCTGCCGACCGCGCGCGTGATCCTGACGGCCGTAACGGCCCATAATCCGAATGGCTCGTTCATCGGGCCCGGCTGGAACGCACACATCGCCGGCCCGGCCGACATCGCGTTCGATTCGACGGGCGCCACAGCCTACCTGGTGAACGCATACAGCAATGATGTGCTGGTGTTTGCCACCAGCATCGGCATGAACCGGCCCAATGGCGCGGCCGCTCTGCCTGAGATCAACGTCGGCGACAATCCCATCGGCCTGGTCGCCTCGCCAACCATCAACAAGCTCTATGTGCTGAACTATCTCTCGCGCGATGTGTCCTTGATCGATTTGACTACGCTGGCCGAGGAGAGCCGGATTCCGATTACACCCGGCACGTCTGACCCGGTTGCGGCGAACATCCTCACCGGCGCGAAATTCTTCAACAGCAGCGTCGATCCGCGCGTCAGCGCGAACCAGAGAGTTTCCTGCGCCTCGTGTCATCCGGGCGGCGAAATGGACGGGCTGTTCTGGGGATTCGCGCCGCTGGGCGCCGGCAACCGCAAAACGTTCCATCTGCTGGGGCAAAGCCTGTCGTTCGCCCCGCAGATGAACGGCCTCGGCCAGCTTCATCGCTCCGGCGACCGCGACGAAGTCCAGGACTTCGATTTCACGTTCAAGTCGGTCCTGATGGGCGGCACCGGTTTCCTGTCAACACCCAACCCCGAACTCGGCCCGCCCAACGCCGGACTCAATCCCGATCTCGATGCACTGGCCAGCTTCGTGCTGAATCTGCCCGCGCTGGCCAAGAGCCCGTTCCGCGCGGCCGACGGTACACTGACCGAAGCCGCCAAGCGCGGCGCAGCCATCTTCGGCGCCAGCGCGCCGAGTTCGTACGCAGTTGGCTGTAAAAACTGCCACCCGGCGCCGAACTTCACCGATTTGGGCTATCACGCCGTGGGCGGCAACGCTCCGCCGCCCGAAAACCAGGGGCCAAATTTCAACTCGCCCAGCCTGGTCGGCGCCTTCGACACCGGCCCGTACACGCAGACGATCGGCTTCCCCGACAGCCAGACGCTGGGCGGAGTCCTGCGGCACGCGCGCACGACTTCGGTGCACGGCAACACCAGTCAGCTCAATCGCACCCACATGCACGATCTCGAAGCATTCCTGAACTCGATCGACGGCACGCTGGCACAGACTGGCATCAGCGGTGTGGCCGATACCGATCCGCCGCGCGTCATCGCGGTCAAACCGGTCAGCGCCAGCTCAGTCGAAGTCATCTTCAATGAAACCGTGCAGGCCGCCAGCGCCGGCAACCTGGCCAATTATGTGTTCTCAAACGGCCAGCAGACCATCCAGGCCACGGCCGCCGCGGTGAATACGACGGCGGGCAACCGCGTGCGCGTCACGGTGCCACTGGCGTATAGCGGTTGCGCGCCCGTCACTTACACGCTGCTGCCCGGCCCGATCCAGGACGTGGCTGGCGCGATCAGCGGCGGGCCGAACAACGTGCTGAACGTGAACGATCCGGTGAATCATCAATCGTTCGTGCTGGACGGGACCATCACCGTCACGTTCGGCGACACCGGCAACGAAACCTTCGGATCGGTCGGCCGTGATGCCAGTTTCGACGCCGGTCAAGCAAACTTGTCGTATTCGCACGTACGCCTGTTCCCTGGAACGACGCCGGAGACCAAGGGTTTCGTACTGTTCGATTTCGTGCCAACGCTTATGAATCAGTGCGGCGTGACGTCTTCGGCCGCGATTGTCGACGCGCGTTTTTCGCTGATGCCACACTTCCTGCATCGCAACACGCTCGAGCTGCACCGCTGCCTGATGCCCTGGGGCGATCCGCCCACCGATTTCTGCCAGAGCTGCACGAATGCTGTAACGCGCACGTATTCCAAGTACGCCACCATCCCCTGGCACGCCAGCGGCGCGGCGGCCTATGGCGGCGCCGGCACGAGCGTGAGCGAGTACTACCCGGTCGGCAGCTTTGATGTAGCCGCGACCGTCGACGCCATCGTGCCAATGGGCGGCATGACCGAGCGCGTCGAGCTGGCTGCGCCGCAGATCACGGATGCATTCCGCTTCTGGTTCGATCACCCAGTGCAGAACTTCGGCTACTCGATTGAAGCCAACGGCAACAGTAACGGCAACGGCACCGACTTCTGGCCGACCGAGGCCGAGGACGGCCAGTACGGCCTGGTCCTGAGCGTCACGTTCTCGATCATCAGCGACTGCAACAACAACGGCGTGGCCGATGCCTGCGACATCGCGAATGGCACGTCGCAAGATGCCAACGGCGACGGCATCCCCGACGAATGCGGCACGCCATCGACGAACATTGTCTCGGCGAACCCACCAACCAGCAGCCCCTGGGGCGCCGGGCCGTTCCGTGACGTGCTACAACCGGGTCCGGGCGCAACAGTCACGCAGGGCATCGGCGGCGCCAGCACGCCCAGCGAGGCTGCGATCACATACAGTCCGATCGCGGTGACCTTCGCCGCGGCGCCCGTGCCGCCGCCGAGCGTCACCAACATCACGATTGCATGCACGGATATCGCCGGCAACGGCCAGGCGGATTGCCCGATCGCCACCAGCGTGACCGGTTCCGGTGTCGGTCCCTACTTGATCACGCTCAGCGGCGCAATTCCGCCGCGCGAATGCGTGACGCTGACGTTCGCCGGCACGAACGCCGGTCAGAAGCTGCAATATCAGTCGCTGCCCGGCGACGTGAGCCTGGGCGGCACCTCGAACACGCAAGACCTGCTGGCGCTCGTGACCGCGCTCAACAACGGCACGGCCAACCAGCCCGCCAACCGCGCGCGCTACAACATCAACCGCAGCACCGGCGGCGAATTGGTGGTGAACACGCAGGACCTGCTGCGACTGGTGCAACTCCTGAACGGCACCAGCAGCCCGGCCGCCTACAACGGCGCCACCGTTGCCGCCTGCCCATAACGAGGTCCTGTAGCGTCGGGCCTTGTGGCCGGCGCGCTTGCGGCGGCGCCGCCCACAAGGGGCGACGGTACGTCCAAATCGCGGGCTAGTTTGCGTCGAACGCCAGCGCGCCGCGCTGCAAGGATCGCGGCGGCATGCTATGATGTTCAGCTATGCCGGTTCCCCTGGAAGAACTCGTTGACAAGCGGACGCTGCTGATGCCCTGGAGCGTAGATCAATATCACCATCTCATCGCGGCCGGTTTCCTGCCCGAAGGCGAACCGTACGAGCTGCTGGATGGGCTGATGGTCCGCAAGGATCGCACTGCTGCGGGAGAAGACCCGCTGACGGTGGGACACGAGCATGCGTTCGCGGTCGACCGGCTGGCGGGATTGCGGCCAAAGCTGGAACGGCTCGGTTGTTACATCCGCATCCAGCAGCCGATTACGCTTCCACCTTATGATGAGCCCGAACCGGACGGCGCCATCGTGCTCGGGACGGAAGAGGACTACGCAGCGCGGCATCCCGGGGCCAAGGACGTGCTCTGCGTAATCGAGGTGGCCGACGCTTCTTTGGCTCGCGATCGCACCGCCAAGCTGCGCATCTACGCCGATAGCGGCCTGCCGCAGTATGTTATTGTCGACTTGGGCGACCGCACCGCCGAAGTTTATCGCGCGCCACTCAAGGGAAAAAGGCGCTACGGCCAATCCATCACGCTCACTGCCAGCCAAATGCTCGAGCTGCCGGGCGCGGAAAGAAAGTCGCTCTCCGTTCGCGTGCGGCGCTTCTTCCCGCTGGCGCAGCGCCGCAAATGAGGATGCATGCAACGGGGTATCGCTTTGCCGCTCGGCATGGAATTAGACTGCAACTCCCGGCTAGGCGGTTGCGCCTAATTCGCGCAGCATCCGGACGAGGTGCTGACAGCCGCGCTCCTGCGCTTCGGCCAGCGGGGTGCGGTCGTCCTCATCCCGTGCGTGCAGATCGGCGCCATGCTGCACCAGCGTTCGGATGATGTCGTCGCTGCGCTCATAGAGGATGACCAGGTGCAGCGGAGTGCGACCGAACTGATTCGGAACATTCGGATCAGCGCCCTGCTCCAGCAGGAATTCCACCATCGGCAGCGAGCGGGCTACCGCGAGCGGCAGTTCATCCCTTCCCGGATCGTTCACGTCCAGGTACTTGATGATTCGGCGCACCGCCTCGAGATGGTCACTGGCTAAGGCGTCTTCAAGAACGTAGGGAGCGACGCGCGCCGGTTCGTCAATCGCCGCCAGCATCTCTTTCGCCCAGCGCTGGACGTCGGGCCGTTCGGCGGGATTGCACTGGCGGCGGATGCGTTTGATGGCCGCCCGGTGATGGGCGCGTTCGCCGGTCAGCACGGCCAGCGACGCATGGGCACAGATGCGTACGGGCAAATGCGGATCATCGAGCGCCTTTCGCAACTCGGGAACGACCCGCTCGGCCGCGTGGTCGCACAGCATCAAGTTGCGGGCCGCCAAGGTGCGCATGTTTTCGCGGTGCTCTGAACCGTGTTTGCTGAGACAGGCTATTTCCCAGTCGGCCCAGTCGCCGCGCGGACGGCCGGGCACATACATGCCCAATTCGTCAATGAGCTGCATCGCGCGGTAGAACCGCGCGAGTTCCGGGCAGGCCTCGATGGTGGTGCGTTTGAGCCACTCCTGATAGAGCTGTTCGCGCTGCTCGGTCCACAGCGACATTCCGTCCGACAGGCGATCGTAGCTTTCACCGTCGGCCCATTCGGCCAGATTGCAAAGTTCCGCGTCGTCGCCGGCGGTGCCCCACACCTGCATCATGGGCAGAAAGCCGCGCAGTTCTTCGGGCACGGCGTAGGGGTTCATGTCGCGACTCCTTGTGTAGACTGCATTGTGGCACCCACTGGCCGCGCAATCAAGCGCCAGCGGTCCCGGACAAGGACGTGCCGCCCGCGAATGGTCGATTGCTCAATTGAGGCATTTTCGGTACACTGGGACACGTCTCTTCGAGCGGTGCGTGAATTCAGCAATTCGGTTCCATGGCCGAGAACGATCCGCTTCTGGAAAAGGCGATCGCCAGCGACCGCGAGGCGCTGGGCCGGGTTGTCATGCGCCACGCGCCGGAAATCCGCGCGCTGCTGGCGGCGCGGCTCGATACACGTCTGCGCGCGACCGTCGATATCGACGACGTGATGAGCGTCACGTGTACCGAGGCCTGCCTCTCGATCGGCTCATTTGTGCCGACCGGCGACGGCTCCTTCGCGGCCTGGCTGACGCGCATGGCTGAAAACAACCTGCACGATGCGCAGCAGTGAGTGAGTCGCGGCGCACTCGCCGCTAGGATTACTCTATGTCGGTGCCCACTGAGCGCGTATCCACATCGGTACCGTCGATCGCAGGCTATCAGCTTACGCAGGCCATCGGGTTTGGTTCGTACGGGGAAGTCTGGCTGGCAGAGGAGGCTGTGACCGGTCGGCGGCGCGCAGTGAAGCTGCTTCCGAAGCGCGCCGTTAAGTCGGAACGCGCCCTGAATGGGATCAAGGAGTTCCTGATAGCGTTCGAGAACCATCCCCATCTCATCCAGATTGACCACGTCGGAGAGACCGCTGACCACTATTTCTACGCGATGGAGTTGGCCGACAACGCCGAGTCGGACAATGGCGAGTATCGACCTCGTACGCTGGCCGATGAGGTCGGCCCGGGCCGGGCCATGCAGGCAGACCAGGCGCTCGCCGTTGCCTCGCAGGTACTCAATGGCTTGGGCCACCTTCACGGCAAAGGGTGCATTCATCGCGACGTTAAGCCGTCGAATATCCTGGTTGTCAACGGGGAATACAAGCTCGCAGATGTCGACCTAGTCACTCCCACCAACCGTGACGTGACACAGATCGGCACTCCTGGCTACTTGCCGAACGATCCAGCGCTCGACCAGACGGGTGACCTGTACGCGGTAGGCAAGATTCTTTGGCAGCTTATCAGCGGCCTGCCGCTGGACGGCTATCCCTGTCTACCGGAGGACGTTCCACGCGGAGGCGAGGCGGGTCGCGCATTTCGCACCGCGAACGGTATAGCAACCAAGGCCGCGCAGCCCGATCGGGCGCTTCGTTACGAGACAGCGACCGCGATGTTGGATGACATCACGGCCGGGCGGCCGCCACCGCCTCGGCGGCGCGTTGGATCGTCGCAGGTTGCGGGCGCTGTGCTGCTGCTTTTGGCCGGTGGCGCGATCTACATTGCGATGCGCCCGCGCCCGTTGGTACTCATGAACGTGGGCCCGGCTCCAGCCAAAGATGGTTACACGGTGCGGCTTACCTTCGCCGACGCAAGCGTGAGAGACATCAGAATGCCCCATGCGTTCGGGGATGTCTGCTTGCTTCATCCGGGCAACACCCGTGAGCCCCTTGTCGTCGTCGGCGCAGATCAATCTGACAGAATTCTGGCACTTGACTGGCGGCGCTCCCTGGCGACTGGGGAGGCGAAGCTGTCGACATTGCTGAGCGGAGTCCGTCATTCTCCCCCCGCGCTCTGGGCGATTCGCGACTTCGGGGCATCTTGCAACATTAAGCCGATGTATGCCGGAGACCTCGATGGTGCTCCAGGCGACGAGTTAGTCGTGGGCGTGATGCACTTCGGTGGGCCGATGCAGATCCTGGTCTACTCGCACGACGATTCGGGCTGGCGGGCGATGTTTGAGTATTGGCATCTTGGCTGGATCGAGTACGCAACCGCGAAGGACCTCGACGGCGACGGGCACCCCGAGCTGATCTGCAGTGGACGAACAAACGAAGTTCCTCCGCCACCGCACGCTGAGCCTCCAGGGGAAGTCTGTCACTTTGCCATCATGGTGCTCGATCCCCAGGCTCGGCAGAATCCGCCCGGCTGGTGGAGCATGAACGATTGGATGAACGTCGGATCGCCGGCGCGACCGCTTGCGTACGGTTACGTCCGCCTGGAGGGAAACGGCGACTTCACGTGGATGAGCAATGGGCCCGTCGACGTATTCGACCGTCGGGTCGGCGCGATATTCGCCGGTTTCACCAACGGGCTAGGCCTGGAACTGAACGCTGACCTGACGCCGTACCGGCTCGTCCGGTATGGGAGCTCGGCACGTCTGGCGCAACAGACTTTGCCAGTGGTATCCGACTTGTGGATCCGCACGTGTCCGTAGGCGGCCCATAGGAATTGTGAAATCGTGAGCGCAGTTCGGCGAATTGGGGATAGGGAGCCATGAGCATGCGCCGGACCGATGGGAACCGCACTCGGACGTCCACGACGCTGCTAAGCGCTGTCGCACGTCGCGATGAACTCGCCTGCGCCGAATTCTGTCGCCGGTATGGCAGACTGGCCCGGGCGATCGCCCTCAAATGCGGCATGAGTAGCCACGACGCAGACGATGTCGAGCAGGAGGCCATGATCGCCGCCACGGAGGCCCTCAAGAACCAACAGTACGATCGGCAGCGTGGCAGCTTCAAGGTCTGGCTCAAGGGAGTGATCAGCCACAAAATCGCTCATGCGCGAAGGGTCTCGGCCAAGCATGGCCGCGGGCAGTTGAGCGAAAGTGATGGATCGGCGGCAGAACTGGCTGAGCGGGTTGTCGATCCCCAGCCGGATCCGGCTCGACAGGTTGAAGAAGCCTTCGAGACCGAGTGGCAAAAGGCGTTGTACGATGCGGCGCTCGACGAAGTTCGCGGCGAGGTGGAGCCGAAGACTTTTCAAGCCTTCGATCTCTGCACGCAGCGAGGTTGGGAACCCAAGGGAGTGGCTGCGTTCCTCGGCATGAGGAAGGGTGCGGTCAACCTCGCCGTGCATCGCGTGCGGGAGCGGATTAAGGCGAAACTTGCCTCAGAAGCAGATCAACCGCACGAGTGACATTCCTCCGGTAAAACACGCTTCATGGTCAGCAGCAAAACACACGTCCGGGCGTGAAATCCGCGCACCTGCGGTGGGAATATGCTCGGGGTGGCATTTTAGCCCGGGCGCCGCCTCCACGGTGTTACCGGAATTGAGCGGGCATGCACGAACCGAAGGAGACCAACAATGTTCCAGGATACCCTCGTGGTGTGCCAGAATGTCCAGATGTCGTTCCGGTGGTTAACCGCTATGAACATTCACGCACATTGTCACGCGCTCTTAATCACGGCCGTGTGGCTGTTCCTGCTCAGCGGCCCGGATCGCGCCTCGGCAGGAGATTGCACCTTCGCAGAGGAGGATGGGCCCTATGACTCGGGAGATTTCTCCAATTCCGTTGCCATGGATGATCTGGACGGTGACGGCGATCGCGACCTGGCCGTAGCGAACGAGTTTACCGGCGTCTCCGTGCTGTTCAATAATGGGGACGGGACCTTTCCCAATGCTGTGCCGTACACAACGGGAGGTTCTAACACGTCCGTGGCTATCGGCGATCTGGACGGAGATGGCGATGCCGACCTGGCCGTCGCGAGCGCTTCGATTGACACTCCCGCCGGCGTCTACGTTCTGCTCAATCAGGGAGGTGGCAACTTTGGCGCGGCGGTGTTCTACGGTACGGATACTCCGGTCTCCGTGGCCATCGGCGATCTGGATGGGGATAGCGATCGCGACCTAGCCGTCGCGAACTATTTCAGCGATACCGTCTCGGTGTTGTTGAACCAAGGAGGTGGGACTTTCGTCGCCGGTATGTCCTATCCCGTGGGAGATGGACCCAGAGAGGTGGCTATCGGCGATTTGAACGGGGACGGCGACGCCGACCTGGCCGTCGCGAACGAGTTTAGCAACAACGTCTCCGTTCTGATCAATCAAGGGCCCGGCATCTTCGCCGCCGCTGTAGCCTATGGTGTAGGAGATGGGCCCTATTACGTCGCGATCGGCGACCTCGATGGGGTTGGCGATGCCGACTTAGCAGTAGCGAACTCGCAAAGCGACGATGTCTCCGTGCTGCTCAATCAAGGCGCCGGCGCCTTCGCCGCCGGTGTGCCATACGGCGTGGGCGACGATCCACTGTGCGTGGCCATCGGCGATCTGGACGGGGATGGTGACGCCGATTTGGCCGTGGCAAACTCCGGTTTTACCGGCGGCGGCGACAACGTCTCCGTGCTGTGCAATCAAGGGGATGGGATCTTTGCCGCCGAAGTGCTCTACAGCGCGGGTGACTATCCATTTTCCGTCGCCATTGGCGATCTGGACGGGGATGACGATGCCGATCTGGCCGTGGCGAACAACGCCAGCGACAATGTCTCCGTTCTGTCAAACCAATGCGCGCTCTTCATCAGCTCCGCCAACCCGCCGCTGGATAACCCGTACATCGACAACCTTCCGCCCAATTCTCCTAATCAGCCATTCCGCGACGTGCTGCAGGATCAGGTCGCGCCCGGTTTTCGTCAGGGAATCGGCAGCTCGATAACTCCAAGCGAAGGCCCGTACGACTACAGCACGATTACGGTAACGTTTTCCGTGTCACCGGCGTCGTTAGCTCCGGCAGACATCAACGTCACGTGCAGCTCCACGGGGAATCCGCCCGGCACGTGCCCTTGCCCTTGGGTGACCGGCGTCTTCGGGTCGGGTGTGGGACCGTACACGATCGCTCTTTCAGGCGCCATTCCTCCCGGAGGTTGCACCGATCTGACCTTCGGCAGCGCCGCGCCGGGCGCGCACCTGCGGTACGAGTTCCTGCCGGGCGATGCGAATATGGATAACACCTCAAACACGCTTGATCTATTAGCCATCGTCCAAGCGCTGAACGACGGGACGGCCAATCAGCCTGCAAATAAGGCGCGCTACGACATGGATCGGACGCGATTCGTGAACACGACCGACCTGCTGCGGCTCGTGCAACTCCTGAACGGCGTGAATACCACGCGCGTCTGGAACGGCGCGACGTTGGTGCCGTGCGAGAATTAGGAAAACCTGCCCGTCCCGGCAGGGACGACGTGAACCGACGGGGTCGTTTTCGGCGAGGGCACGGGCCGGGAACATCACCCCGTCCCTGCCGGGACGGGGTCCTGGTGTGTGGCCGCAGGACCCGGCGTTGAAACGCCGGGCTATTCTCGCGCCGTCCCTGCCGGGACGGCAACATTCCACAACATGACGGGAGACCCGGCGTTGAAACGCCGGGCTATTTTCATCCCGTCCCTGCCGGGACGCACTTATCCGGCAAGGCAACCGGGACGCACGTCACGCACCGACCGGCCCATCGGAACGTGCGCTTGCCCCGGCAGGGGCCATGTGAGAATAGCCCGGCACTTGAGTGCCGGGTCACGCGCGGCGTCCAGAATCTCCGGTCGTCCCGGCAGGGACGACGTGACATGCGCGTTGGATCGCCGGATGGACAGGCGGGCTGTAGAATCAAACCGTCCCTGCCGGGACGGCGAAAGTCCACACATGACCGGCAGACCCGGCGTTGAAACGCCGGGCTATTCTCATCCCGTCCCTGCCGGGACGGAAGGAATGACCGGAGTCAAAACGATGGCCCACACCTATTGCAGTTGCCTGGTTCACTACGTATTCAGCACGAAGGGACGGCGAAACTCGATCGCCGCGGAATTGCGGCCGCGGCTGTGGTCCTACATCGGGGGCATCGCCCGCGAGAATGAAATGAAAGCGCTCGCTGTCGGTGGTACCGACAACCACTGTCATGCCCTCGTGTCGCTTCCCACAACTCTTTCCATCGCACAGGCCGTGCAAAAGTTGAAGGGCGGATCGTCACTCTGGATCCACGAATCCTTTCCTACTCAAGCCAGTTTTGCATGGCAGGAAGGCTATGGAGCGTTCAGCATTGGCGTCGCTGGCGTGGCCGACACCATCGCCTACATCGATGCTCAGGAAGAGCACCATCGCACGAAGTCGTTCGAGGAGGAGTACATCGCGTTTCTCGAGCGGCACGGAATCGAGTACGACGCACGATTCGTATTTGATTGACCAATGCAAGACTGGCGGAGGGCAAGGCGCGCTGCGACACGGATCGCAACCGCTTCGTCAACACGGGCGACCTGCTGCGGCTCGTCCAACTTCTGAACGGCCACCCCCATCCCTGCCGGGACGGGGGTCCTTGTGCGTGGCCGAAGGACCCGGCGTTGAAACGCCGGGCTATTCTCATCCCGTCCCTGCCGGGACGGGGGGCCTTGTGTGTGGCCGCAGGATCCGGCGTTGAAACGCCGGGCTATTCTCACCCCGTCCCTGCCGGGACGGCAAAGCTCCACGACTGAAGGCAGGCCCGGCGTTTCACGCCGGCATTGTACCAGCGCTATTCGCAAGGCTTATGGTACTAGGCCGAATTCGAAGGCGCCGATGTCGACGATCGGCGGGCCCTGCGGACCGGGGTTGCCGGTGTTGGGGGCGCTGAGCGCTTCCTGGAAACGTGGCAGACCATTCAGGTCGACGGGCGTTGGTTCGGCGGTGTTGCCGTCGCGATCCAGGTCAAGCACGTCCGGAGGGACGGCCGTGTTGTCGCCGGCGTCGATGCACGGCGAGCCGGTCATCAGACTGAACGTGGGCGAAAACAGCGGATCGAGTGCATCGAGGTTCCCCGCCCCGAACATGGCCACGCAGCCGGCGCTGGGGTTCTGAGATACC